>JASLFQ010000309.1 GCA_030150595.1 Aquirhabdus sp. | reverse complement strand
CTGCTCCGACTTTTACATATCGTGCAGTATGAATATGATTTTGCTTCGGATTTTTACCCATGAATATCAAGTCACCTGATTTTATTAACAACCCTACTGATGTTGCATTGCGCCTTCATGTTGAGCGTGCTGTTCGTCATTACTTCAAACAACTTGATGGTGCTGAGCCTGTACAAGTCTACGACTTAGTTTTGGCAGAAATTGAAAAACCATTACTGTCGGTCGTTCTTGAACAAACTCGCGGCAACCAAACTCGCGCATCAGAAATTTTAGGACTGAACCGTGGTACTTTGCGTAAAAAACTCAAAGCACATGGCTTAATGAGCGAGTAAGCGTTAAAATATGCACGACGATACAGGGCTGGTTTTCCAGCCCTTATTGTTTCTTGTGATTGGTTATCATGTCGAATCATTATTGATCAACACTCACAAACACAGTACAAGCATGCAAAATCGCTGCTAAAACAGCTTTCGTTTGATCATGCACTGCATTTATTGCAATTGTATGAGCTTAACATTTCTTTTAATTTTATTTATTAAGCCTCAACTCTATCATGACTGTCTCTCGCGCCCTGATTTCTGTTTCCGACAAAACTGGCATCATTGAATTTGCCCGTGATTTATCCGCTCTCAATATCGAACTACTTTCTACAGGCGGCACATATAAGCTGCTTAAAGAAAATAATATCCCTGTCGTAGAAGTCTCTGAACACACAGGTTTTCCAGAGATGATGGATGGTCGAGTGAAAACTTTGCATCCAAAAATTCATGGCGGCATTTTGGCGCGTCGCGGCATCGATGAAGCAGTGATGCAAGCGCATGATATTGAGCCGATTGACCTCGTGATCGTCAACTTATATCCATTTGCACAAACCGTTGCAAAACCAAATTGCTCACTTGAAGATGCGATCGAAAACATCGACATCGGTGGCCCAACAATGGTTCGTGCAGCAGCAAAAAATCATGCTTCTGTCGGCATCATCGTCAATAGCAGTGACTATAGCCGCGTGATCGATGAGCTAAAAACTGCAAAAACATTGTCACACGCAACTCGCTTCGATCTCGCAGTAAAAGCCTTTGAACATACTGCACAATATGATGGCATGATTGCTCAGTACCTCGGCGCACGTGTTGGCAAAGAAGAGAACCAACCTGCTGACGCATTTGCACGTACGTTCAACTTGCAATTGGTGAAAGCGCAAGATTTACGTTACGGCGAAAACCCGCATCAATCAGCCGCATTCTATATTGACCCAACTGCACGTGAAGCATCGGTGGCAACATCGAAACAACTGCAAGGTAAAGAACTGTCATATAACAATATCGCAGATACCGATGCAGCATTGGAATGTGTTAAATCATTCGCTAAGCCAGCTTGCGTGATTGTAAAACATGCAAACCCATGTGGTGTCGCGGTTTCATTAGATGGTCTGTTAGATGCGTACAACTTAGCTTATGCAACTGATCCAGAATCTGCTTTCGGCGGCATTATTGCGTTCAACCGTCCACTCGATGTCGCTACTGCAAAGGC
This sequence comes from Aquirhabdus sp., assembly GCA_030150595.1. Taxonomy (GTDB): domain Bacteria; phylum Pseudomonadota; class Gammaproteobacteria; order Pseudomonadales; family Moraxellaceae; genus Aquirhabdus. Next base: position 4,871 of record JASLFQ010000309.1, on the reverse strand, counting down.
AATCGTGGATCGTCAATTTGTTGAAGTCATCATTGCGCCAAGCCTCGAAGATGGCGTACTTGAAATCACCGCTGCGAAACAAAATGTTCGCGTTCTCACCTGTGGTCAATTACCAGACATTAATGCACGTGTTGGTCAATTGGATTACAAACGCGTCACTGGTGGTTTGCTCGTTCAAGATCAAGACCTAGGCATGATTAAAGACAGTGACCTGAAAATTGTCACTAAACGCGCTCCAACTGAAGCTGAAATCCATGATTTGATTTTTGCTTGGAAAGTTGCGAAGTACGTTAAGTCGAATGCCATTGTTTATGCAAAAAATCGCCAAACCATTGGTATCGGCGCAGGACAAATGAGCCGCGTGAACTCTGCACGTATTGCAGCGATCAAAGCTGAACATGCAGGTCTGGATGTGCACAATGCAGTCATGGCTTCTGATGCATTCTTCCCGTTCCGTGATGGCATTGATAATGCCGCAAAAGTGGGTATTTCATGCATTATCCAGCCAGGTGGTTCAATGCGCGATAGCGAAGTCATCGCTGCAGCGGACGAACACAATATTGCGATGGTCTTTACCGGAATGCGTCATTTCCGTCATTGATAGATAAGATCAAAAGCAAAATCCCTCCCAACCTCCCTTTTGTAAAGGGAGCACGCGGTAGTACTGCGTGAGGGAGGATTTGCTTTTGCTGTATTTAAAAAATAAGCAACTTTAGATTTTTAAGGGAACACTATGAACATTCTCATCCTCGGTTCAGGCGGTCGTGAACACGCACTCGCATGGAAATGTGCACAAGACAACGCTGTTCGTCAAATCTTTGTCGCACCTGGTAATGCTGGAAGTGCCCTTGAGAATAAATGTACCAATGTTGCCCTAAACATTTTAGACAACGATGCGATTATTGCCTTTGCAAAAGCCAATGCGATTGATCTCATCATCGTAGGTCCTGAAGCGCCACTCGTAAACGGTGTCGTGAATGCCTGTCGTGCAGCCAGTATCAAAATTTGGGGCCCAACCCAATTCGCCGCACAACTTGAAGGTTCTAAAGCATTTGCGAAACATTTCTTAAAACGTCATCAGATTCCAACAGCATTCTACGATGTGTTCACTGATGTAGCTGCAGCGAAAGCTTATATTGATAAAAACGGTGCGCCAATTGTCATCAAAGCTGACGGACTAGCTGCGGGTAAAGGCGTCATCGTTGCGATGACCGTTGCTGAAGCCTATGAAGCGATTGACGATATGCTCGCGGGTAATAAATTTGGCGATGCAGGCTCACGCGTTGTGATTGAACAATTCTTGGATGGTGAAGAAGCCAGCTTCATTTGCATGATCGATGGTCATAACATTTTGCCAATGGCAACCAGCCAAGACCATAAACGTATCTTTGAAAACGACCAAGGTGCGAATACTGGTGGCATGGGCGCGTACTCGCCTGCTCCAGTCGTCACATCAGAAATTTTTGATCAGGTCATGAAACATATCATGCGTCCAACTGTAGATGGCATGGCTGCTGATGGTCATCCTTACACTGGATTTTTATACGCAGGTTTGATGATCGATGCCGAAGGCACTGCACGGGTCATTGAGTTCAACTGCCGCTTTGGTGATCCAGAAACTCAGCCAATTATGATGCGTCTCAAATCATCTTTAGTTGATTTAGTTGAGGCTGGATTAAAAGGCGAATTACCAAGTCATGCAGAATGGGACAGCCGCCCATCGATTGGTATTGTCTTGGCTGCAGGTGGTTATCCTGCAGAAATTCAAACAGGTGATGTGATTCACGGCTTAGATTATGTGAATGAATCATCAAAAGTATTCCATGCAGGTACAACACAAAAAGACGGCAACACAGTCACTAGTGGTGGTCGTGTACTTTGTGTCACAGCAATTGGAAATACTGTTTTGGAAGCACAACAGCAAGCTCTCGCGCATATTCAAAAAATCTCTTTTGACGGTATGCAATATCGCCGTGATATTGGTTATCGCGCAATTGCACGTGAGCAAGCAGGTCAGAAGTAAAACCTGTCAATGAAGGGTTGTTCCACTTCAATGAATCCAACAAACCACAGTTGAATCACAAAATGCGCCATAAAAGAGCACTCTGTGATCTCTACGGTCATGTTGAGCTGATAGAAGTGATTGAATAACTTATCACTTCACCTTATGATTGCTTCGACTGTTGATCTCACATCTGTACAGATTACTTTGTTAACGATTTCTTTGTTAAACTTAAAGTGCGATGCTATTAATACTAATAAGTTGTATGCCCTTATTTAGGATAACCCACGCTTATGTCTGATGCTTCTGATAACCCTAACACCCGCAACAAACATAAACAGCATCATACCCTTGATAAGTTGCAGACAAGTGCCTTTGATCGTCGCATGTCCCTAGCGAAAGCTTCTTTACGTGCAGGCTCTCGTTGGGCAAGTGTCAATGCAGGCACAATCTTCTCGAGTGAAGCCGATAGAAATAGAAAACGTAAACAAGTCATGAGCGAACAAGCGCAATATCTTGCGCATGAAATCGGCAAACTTAAAGGCTCTATCGTCAAAATCGGGCAAATGATGGCGCTTTATGGCGAACACTTTTTGCCTCCAGAAGTCACCGACGCACTACATAGTCTAAATAATGACACTATGGCATTATCATGGTCAGCCATTGAGCAACAACTTAAGCATGAACTTGGTGACAAACTTCATGATTTGATGATTGATCATGAGCCATTAGGTACAGCATCACTGGCACAAGTCCATCGCGCAGTTAGAAAATCAGATGGTTTGGAAATTGTCCTTAAAGTGCAATATCCAGGAGTTGCCGCAGCAATCGACTCTGATCTCGGTTTATTCCGCAATATGCTCAAACTGACACGCATGGTTCCACAAACGCGTGAGTTTGATGAATGGTTCGATGAAGTCAGTGAAATGATGCATCGCGAAGTCAACTATCCGATGGAAGCAGCAACAACTGAACGCTTCTATGAACGACTTAAAGACGATCCTCGCTACATCGTGCCACAAATTATTCATGAATATTGCACTGCTGGCGTGCTGTGTATGACCTTCGAACGTGGTGTGCCGATCAATAGCGCAGTCATGTTGTCATTGCCTCAATCACGTCGTGACAAACTCGGTGCAGCATCAATTGAGATTGCCGTACGTGAATTATTTGAATGGGGCGAAATGCAAACTGACCCCAATTTCGGTAATTACCTCGTCCGTTTAGGCAATGGCAAAGACATTCCTGATAAAACCATTTTGCTCGACTTTGGTGCGATTCGTGGTTTCGATCCGAACTTACTGAAAGTTGCACGTGCGCTCATTTGTGCGGGCTACCATCACGACAAAGAGGAAATGATTGCAGCGATGCAAGGCTATACCTTCTTTGACCAGATGCCTTTAGGTACTAAGCCTGCAATGGCAGATGTTTTCCTGATGGCAACAGAACCCTTTACCACATTATTAAATAATCCTGATGCACCAGCGAACGCTTTTGATGCTGAAGGCAAATACATCTGGAAGCAGAGCATGTTGCATTCGCGAGTGATGAGACAAGCTGCCGAATCAATGACGTCACGCTTCTTCAGTGTTCCACCAAAAGAATTTATGTTTATTAGCCGTAAGTTTATCGGTGCATACACCTTTATGACCGTCATTGATGCGCGTACCAATGTACGTGCCATGATTACGCCTTTTGTGAAATAAAATACGATCACAATGAGCCAACCAGACCTGATTATCCACCAATTTGAAGGTCTGATTGACTACGCAGAAAGTTTTCAAGCCATGAAAACCTTGACGGAAAACCGTCAAGAAACTACCCCAGATGAACTCTGGTTATTGCAACATCGTGATGTTCTGACGCAAGGTCAGGCAGGAAAACCTGAACACATCCTACATTCAACCAATCTCCCTATCGTGCAATCAGATCGTGGCGGCCAAGTCACGTGGCATGGTCAAGGGCAATTAATTGCTTACCTTCTTTACGACTTGAATCGCCTAAAGTGGAACGTGCGCCAACTCGTTACCAATACTGAACATGCACTGATTGAGCTGCTCAACCTCTATGACATCGAAGCCTACGCTAAAAAAGATGCGCCTGGCGTTTATGTCAATGATGCAAAAATTGGTTCACTCGGTTTTAAGATACGACGTGGTCGTAGCTATCACGGTTTATCATTGAATATTGATTGTGACTTGCGTGGGTTTACACACATCAATCCCTGTGGCTATTCAGGGCTACGCATGACACGACTGGTTGATGAACTCGCAAAACAAACGCCATCAAAACCAGCGCCTACGTTTCAACAAGTCGCTAAACAACTCAGTGAAATCCTATTGCGCCAACATCAAAACAAAATCACTCGGATTAACTTGTAGCACATTTTTGTATGCACAATTTCTCAGACTCAGGATGGAGATACGACGTTGTCTGATTTTAGCTATAGCATTCCAGGGTTACTCTTCCCTGCCATCTCATTGCTAATGCTGGCCTATACCAACCGCTTCTTTGGTCTTGCAAGCCTCGTTCGTCAGCTCGTCGATCGCTATAAACACCATCCTGATGAAAATCTACGCTATCAAATCAAAAACTTAAGAATACGAATTGCACTCATTCAGTACAGTCAAGCGATGGGTGTACTCAGCTTACTCATGTGTACGAGTAGCATGTTTGCATTATTTATCGTGCTGCAAAATACAGCACGAATTATGTTTGGCTGCGCCATGTTTTTTATGGTGGCGTCCTTGCTACTTGCTTTACGAGAAATCCATTTATCTGTCCGTGCATTGAATGTAGAAATTGATGAGATCTTTTATTCTGACCATGATCTTCCTGCCAGTGAATAGCTAGATTTAGCTTGAAAAAA
>JASLFQ010000305.1 GCA_030150595.1 Aquirhabdus sp. | reverse complement strand
GGATAATACGGCGAGCTGCGTTGTTTCTGTATGATAGATATCGACTGGAAACTGACTATTTGCAAAACGATGTGCTAATTGTTGAATCGCTTCTTCAATCACGGCAAAACCAAAGGCAGACTTCAATTCCATTGCATTTTCAAATGAAATCACGATCAGAAAAAATGTTTTAGAGCCATTTTTCCTGCCAAAAAGTTCGGTCAAGTGGTCGAGTAAGGCACTTCGATTTCGTAATCGGGTTGAGACATTATGCTGAGAGAGCCATTTCAATCGTTCTTGATAAAAGCTCGCACTATCACTTGCCGCACCACTAAAAAAGCCGATGAGGGTAAAAATCCCCATCCGAAATGTCCAATTAGCCGTATCTTGCAGTTCACCAGTGTCCACATCAATTGGCATAAATGGCCCCAATACGAGCCCAGCAAGTAGTGCAATCAAAACACCGCCACGAATGCCTAATATGAAACCTGATAATAAAATCGGAATGTACATTGAATGCGAATAAACGAATTTAATCCCGCCTGTCATATAGACAAGAATATAGACACCACTGACCAGAAGCAGAAGAATAGGAATAGCTACGATATGGATTGCACGTCGATGATGATCGACCCACTCAAAAAATAACGCTCTACTCATATGATCATCCTTTGATCTCTATTCGTCTCGAGTGGGCTCCTCAGCCCGAATATTTTTTGCGTCTTCTCTGAACGCTTCATCAGTATCGTACTACACTGTTGTCGATAAATCGATCAATTACAGTAACTTTTATGCATGATTAATTTGGATAAATAATCACCAATTAGCGCATTGATGATGCATCAAACATACCCATCAATTCGCTACGTAGCCACTGGTTTGCAGGATCGCTCTCGCGTTGTTGATGCCAATATAAATGTAATTCAATACCTGATAATGACAGCGGCATCGGTAATACAACATTGCCTAAGGTCGCATTAATGGTCGTCGCCTGATGGAGTGGCATTGTCAATAAAAGATCACTTTCAGCGACAAGCCGACATGCCGCTTCGTAATATTGACAACGCACAACGACTTGGCGCTCTATACCTAAACGAGATAAACCTATTTCTTCCAATGATCGTCCTGTACGACGTGAAGAAACTGTGACATGTCGTGCAGCAAGATAATTCTCAGCATTGATCTGACGATTTTCACGGCAAACGACAGCAAACTCATCTTGTAATAATAATGTATGGCAAATGTCAGGCGATGTTGGCTGGGCAACATCAATGGCAAAATCGATACGACCCGCAACGAGATCAGCGCGCAAATTGGTTCGATCTAAGCGAACGCTGGCAAGTTGAAGATGCGGCACAGTCGCATGTAATGTCCGCGCAATGACAGGCAAGATACTCGGTTCTAGTTTGTCATTCATCGCCAACGTCAGTTGATTAAGATCACGCGCAGGCTCAAAACTTTGATTGCGTAAGACTGCTTGGCGAAACAATGCTAATGCTTCTTTGACATCTGGCCACAGCCGATCGGCCATCGGTGTTGGCACGACACCTTGCCCCTCGCGGACAAACAATGGATCGCCTAAACTCGTTCGCAGTCGGCCAACGGCATGGCTCACGGCGGATTGGCTCAAGCAAAGTATTTCAGCAGCGTGAGTTAAATTACGCTCACGATATACCGTATCAAAAACACGAAATAGGTTAAGATCAAGACGATCTAGCCTGTTTAGGTCATTAGTTTCATTCATGACATACCATGAGAAATGATCATTTTCTACATCGTACGACAAACTTTAAGATACGGATATATCTTTAGTATGATTTTCAAATAAAGATTCTTAATAAAATATTCAAAGGAGAACCGCCATGCAATTCGAACTGAGCGCACGCGGGCAAGACGTTTTAGAGCGTGTCAAAGTCTTCATTCGTGATGAGATCGAACCTACTGAACCTGCATTCTGGGCTGAAGTCTATGCAAATAACGCTGGCGGTGATTGGACACAGTGGAAAGTTCCAGCCATTCTCGAAGAACTTAAAAGTAAAGCCAAAGCACAAGGTTTATGGAACCTGTGGATGCCTGACGACAAACTCGGTGCTGGTCTCAATATCCAAGAATATGCACACATTGCCGAACAAACTGGTCGTAGCCTACTCGCCCCAACCGTATTTAACTGTAACGCACCTGATACAGGCAATATGGAAGTGCTCTGGCGCTATGGCAGTGAAGAACAAAAACAACGCTGGCTCACACCACTATTAGCGGGTGAAATTCGTTCTGTATTCTGCATGACAGAACCTGATGTCGCGTCCTCTGATGCAACCAATATGCAAGCCACTGCCATTATTGAAAATGATGAAATCGTGTTGAATGGCAGAAAATGGTGGTCAAGCGGCATCGGCGATCCACACTGCAAAATTGCCATTTTCATGGCACATACTCCCAATGCCAGCAAAAGTCGTCATAACCAACATTCTATGGTTTTAGTACCACTAGATACTCCAGGTGTAAAAATCGAACGGATGTTGCCTGTATTTGGTGAATATGATGCACCGCATGGTCATGGTGAAGTGAGCTTTACCAATGTCCGTGTGCCAATCAGTAACTTCATTTCTGGCCCCGGTGAAGGCTTTTCGATTGCTCAAGGACGCCTAGGGCCGGGTCGTATTCATCACTGTATGCGATGTATTGGCGCAGCGGAAAAAGCTTTGGAATTGATGATTGATCGTGGCATGCAACGGACTGCTTTTGGTAAACCGCTGATGAATTTGGGTGGAAATCGTGAGCGTGTTGCAGAAGCTCGTATTGCCATTGATCAAGCACGTCTATTGACACTTTATGCGGCTTGGAAAATGGACACGCATGGCACTTTCGGTGCCATGACCGAAATCTCCGCCATCAAGGTTGTCGCACCGAATGTATTACAACAAGTCGTCGATATGGCGATTCAAATTCATGGTGGCGCTGGAGTGTCGCACGATACACCGCTAACTTCATTTTTCATTCAAGCCCGAAGTCTACGACTTGCAGATGGCCCAGACGAAGTTCATAAAGGCGTGATTGCACGCATCGAACTGGCCAAACGTGGTTACTCTAAATAGCAGATCAAGTCAGTACAGTATAGGAATTACTTATGTCAAATATTAAAAGAGTTTTCATCACAGGCGGTGCTGGTGGATTGGGTCGCGCGCTTGCCTTTCGTTATGTCCGTGCAGGCTGGCATGTCTGCATCGCTGACGTCAGTGATGCCCGCGGCATCGAGACCAGAAAAGAACTGGAAGCAGCAGCCAAATCTACTGAAGTCCTTTATCGCCACGCTGATGTCACGCGTGAGGAAGACTTACAAACTATCGCTAATGAATTGGATCAGCGCTGGGGCGGTCTTGACGTGCTAATCAATAATGCGGGCGTCGCTCAAGCAGGCGCGATTGAGGATGTGACCATCAGCGATTGGGAATGGATTATTAATATCAATCTCTTGGGTGTGGTACGCGGTTGTAAGATTTTTACGCCGATTTTTAAGCGTCAAGGTTCTGGTCATATTGTCAATATTGCATCGATGGCAGGCTTACTCGATGTACCTCGCATGGCTTCCTATAACGTCACTAAAGCAGCAGTCGTCGCTCTTTCAGGAACACTAGAACAAGAGCTGATGGAAGATGGTATCCATGTCAGTGTGGTCTGTCCGTCATTCTTTCAAACCAATCTTGAAGAGACCATGCGGACGACTGACCCTGGTCTTAAAAAGATGATGGGCAAATTATTGAGCAGTGGAAAATTGACTGCCGACGAAGTCGCTGAACGTATTTTTCAAGGCGTCGAAAAACAGCATGCGTACATCTTGCCTCATGCTTCTGGCGAACATCTGTGGCTCGCGAAGCGTTATCTGCCACAACGTATTTACAGTAAATTATTTCAACGTAGCGTTAGTCGAATGAAACCACGTAAAAGCTAATAGGAACGCAAGAAGATGCCACTCATTGATCAAGGCGGCGCAATCCGCCACGGCGAAGAACTCGATATTCAGAAAGTAGACGCTTGGTTGCGTCCTTATTTACCTGATCTTGCCGATGGCTTGCCTGAAGTCACGCAATATTCTGGTGGCGCATCAAACTGGACGTATCGTCTGAAATATCCAAATCATGATCTCATTTTGCGTAGACCGCCTGCTGGTACTAAAGCCAAAGGCGCGCATGACATGAGCCGCGAATATCATGTGCAAAAACAACTGAAAGCTGTCTACCCTGTCGTCGCTGACATGATTGCGTTGTGTGACGATCACTCAGTGATTGGGAGTGAATTTTATATTATGCGCCGCATCGAAGGCATTATTCCACGCGCGAATCTACCGAAAGAATTGACGCTCAGTGAAGCAGAAGTTCGTACGCTGTGTACCAATACACTCGACCAACTCATTGCACTGCATCAAGTCGATTACCGCGCAGTTGGACTTGAATCTCTAGGTAAAGGCGATGGGTATTGCAAACGTCAAATCGATGGCTGGAGTGACCGCTATAATAAAGTGCATACATGGAATGTCCCTTCTTACAAAGGCATTCAGAAATGGTTAAAGCAAAATACGCCTGCCGACTCAGCAACCTGTGTGATCCACAATGACTGGCGTTTTGATAATGTCGTACTTGATCCGCAGCATCCGACTCAAGTGATTGGCGTTTTAGATTGGGAAATGGCAACGCTGGGTGATCCGTTGATGGAACTCGGCAATGTCCTCGCTTATTGGATTCAGGATAATGATAAAGGCGTATTA
>JASLFQ010000178.1 GCA_030150595.1 Aquirhabdus sp. | reverse complement strand
ATGACGGCAACGTGGCAACATCTCACTGCCAGCCGCAGTTAAACCCAGACGACGCGTTGTCCGATGCAATAACCGACTGCCAGACCAATCCTCAAGTTCCGCCAAATAACGCGAAACCACTGGACGCGACAAATCCAATTTCTCCGCAGCCGCAGACTGACTGCCACAATCCACCACAGTGACAAACACCTCCATCGCCATTAACTTATCCATGTCTCACCTCATACATCTATCCAACCATTAGACCGATTTTAGAAACAAACTATCGCCAATAACAGGCTTTTTTGTCTTATAAAAAGAAACTATTGTACAAACATCGCAATTACGATGTGATTGCACAAAATTCTGTTCCACACGTACATCAAAAGATCAGGAGTTATCTCATGAGTCATATTGCCATTATCGGAGCAACAGGTCGTGCAGGCGGTCAACTGCTAGAAGAAGCATTGCGTCGCGGTCATACCGTTACAGCCATTGCCCGCAAAGCCTCATCGCTAAATGGTCGTGCAGGTGTTACGACAAAAGACGTCGACATTCTGGATGCAGTAGCTTTAGAAAACGCAGTCAAAGGCGCCGATGCTGTATTTAGCGCTGCACACTTTTCTGGTATTCCAGCCAATGCAATTATCCAACCGATCAAAAAAGCAGGTGTCAAACGTCTACTCGTCGTTGGTGGCGCAGGGAGTTTATTTGCAACTCCAAATTTGAAAGTCATCGATACACCAAACTTTCCAGATGAATACAAAGCAGAAGCCAGCGCTGGTAGCGTGTATCTCGATACTCTTCGTTTAGAAACTGAACTCGACTGGACGTTCTTATCCCCATCGGCATTATTTATCGAAGGTGGTCGCACAGGCAAATTCCGTATTGGACAAGATAATCTATTGGTTGATGAAACAGGTAAAAGCTGGATTACATTTGCGGACTACGCAATTGCTTATTTAGATGAATTTGAGAAACCAACGCATTCGCGTCAAAGATTCACTGTAGGTTATTAATCAGACCTTTCAAACATCACCATATGGCACAGGAAAACATCATGGCGACTCTGCATTATATTTACGATCCACTTTGCGGCTGGTGTTATGGCGCAGCGCCTCTGGTTGCTGCAGCACGTATGCAACTACCCGTAGTCGCACATGGTGGAGGCATGATGGCATACCATAATCGTAAAGCTGTGACAGCGTCCTTACGTAATTATGTGATCCCACATGACCATAAGATTGCTCAACTGACGGGACAGCCTTTTGGCGATGCTTACTTTGCGGGTCTCTTACGCGATGAGCATGCAGTGTTCGACTCTGAACCGCCGATTACTGCAATACTCGCTGCAGAAAAGCTCACTAAAAAAGGATTGGATCTACTCGCACTGATCCAAAAAGCACATTATGTGGAAGGACAACGAATTGCCGAGCTTGCGGTACTATCCAAACTTGCCGTAAAAATTGGGATTGATCGCGATATCTTTGAATATGAGTATCACAATCAATTTGGCGAAAATACTCAGGCTCATATTTTAGAAAGTCGCGAATTATTACATCGTGTCGGCGGTCAAGGTTTTCCAACATTTGTGCTCGAGCAAGATGGCGCTTTTGAAGTGATTAACCCTGCACTTTATTTTGGTAATTTGGACGCATGGGAAGAACTCTTGATCAAGGCCAAATCTGCCAAAATCAATGAACAGACAAATCTCATGAATGCATGTGACATTGATGGCTGCGTCAATTAAATATTAGAATCGCCATCAGCTTGCGACGAAAACACCATCACGTAAAAACAAAAAAACCGCACAAAGAGCGGTTTTTTTGTTTATTGCTTGTCTGCTTAATTAATAAAATTAGGCTAATTTTGCAGTGACATAATCAATTGCTGATTGTACAGTCGTAATAACGCTCGAATCTTCATCAGGAATGGTGATGTTGAAATCATTCTCGAATGACATGACCAACTCGACTAAATCGAGCGAATCCGCACCCAGATCATCCATGAACGAAGCTTCGTTCTTAATTTCTTCAACACGGATTCCGAGTTGTTCTGCTACGGCTGCCTTGACACGTTGTTCGATATCGCTCACCGAAAATCTCCTTCAGGTTATGGCATCTTAATCAAATAAATAAAGATGGCGCTAGTGTAAAGTAAACAATAAAAAATACAATTGGCGAATTTGTTCAGTCTGGTTATTTTAAGCCACACGAACAAACATTTAAGCCTCATGCACCAATCGATTTTGAATAACTTATAGATATTTCAATAAGATAAACACAAAACAATCAGACACACTTTCAACAAACACTTGACTGAAGTAACACAAAATAACGCTTTCTTCAGTCCAAAACATCACTCATCGAGCCATAAAACTCAAGCCAACTGGCTCCAGCTGACTTAAGTTAGCCCATGTACATGCCGCCATTCACAGGTAAAACTGTTCCTGTGATGTAGCCAGCTTGCTGACTTGCAAGAAAACCAACCGCTGCTGCAATCTCGGATGCTTGTCCCAAACGTCCTAATGGAATCTGCGACAGCATCATGGTGCGAACTTTTTCATCCAAAACTTCGGTCATATCTGTCGCAATAAAACCCGGCGCAACACAATTCACCGTGATATTTCGTCCACCCATCTCACGTGCCAGTGCTCTACTGAAACCTTCAATGCCCGCTTTTGCCGCTGAATAATTGGTTTGACCCGCATTACCCATTTGTCCAACCACAGAGGAAATATTAATAATACGACCAAAACGCGCTTTGCTCATACCACGTAAGACTGCTTTAGAAAGATGGAATACCGCGCCCAAATGGACTTGCAGAATGTCTTGGAAATCTTGTTCAGGCATCCGCATCAGCAAACCATCTTTAGTAATCCCAGCATTATTCACCAGAATCGCAATCGTGCCAAAATCCGCTTCAATCGATTTCACCAGCGCATCCATTGCAGCAGTATCACGTACATCGAGCACACGACCTGTGCCTTGATCGCCCAAACGCTCACCGATTTGCTTCGCACCATTTTCGGTCGTTGCTGTGCCAATCACAAAACAGCCTTGTGCTGCCAATTGTGTTGCAATTGCCTCGCCAATTCCACGACTTGCGCCTGTCACTAGTGCAATTTGACGCGGTTGCTGATTATTTTGAGCGTTCATGCAAGTTTTCCTTCTACAACGGCAATATGAGTAAGTGCATCATCTAAACGACTGCGTGTATCAATCGGATAAGAAATCAAAGGAGGAGACATACGTTTCGCAAGATTGGTCAACACATTGTTCGGACCACACTCAACCAAATGGCTCACGCCCAATGACACCAACATTTGTTCAGACTGTGTCCAGCGCACAGGACTAAAGAGCTGTTGAGTTAACGCCGCTTTCACATGCTCTAAATCTGGTTCAATAATCGCGCGTGTATTTTGCACGACAGGAATGCTTGGCATTTGAAAAGCGGTTTGTGCTAGCACTTCAGCAAGCACTTCCGCAGCAGACTGCATCAATCGGCAATGCGAAGGCACACTGACAGGAATCGAAATGGCTTTGCCGCCCGCTTCTTTTGCCAATGCTGCAACCGCCTGAACCGCGCTCGCTTGACCTGCAATCACCACTTGACCCGGCGCATTGTAATTTGCAGGATCAACAATATCGCCAGTCTCGGTGCTTACTGCTAAACACAACTCTTCAACTTTCTCATCGCTCAGGCCTAATACGGCAACCATCGCGCCAGCACCTTGTGGTACGGCTTTCTGCATCAATTGACCACGCAAATGCACCAAATGCACCGCATCTATCAACGACAACGCGCCACCAGCGACCAATGCAGAATATTCACCAAGCGAATGCCCTGCAAAAGCCGCAGGAACCACACCGCCTAAATCGAGCCATAAACGCCAAAGCGCAATACTGGAGGTCAGTAATACAGGTTGGGTGAATTCTGTCTGATCCAGTCCCTCGCCACTTTGCGCAATGTGCCAGAGATCAAAACCAACACCTTCCGACGCTTCAGCAAAAGTCTGAATGATCTGAGGATAGTTTTGTGCAAGTTCAGCAAGCATGCCTGCCTTTTGTGAACCTTGTCCTGGAAAAACCAATGCTGTGCGAATTGGACGTGGAGTAGATACTGTTTTATTAAATGCCGTCATAATTATAAAAAACCTATGCACGACCCTATTGGTCGCGACGCATTATCAATTCGTTTAGAAATCTTATCAATGGCATGATTGCGCAAGAATACTGCAATTACATGAAATCCGATAAGCGCAGCACAAACTCCTTTGTAAATCATTTTCTTTGGCACAAACAACAAAAGCCGCTTGTTTACTCCACAATTAAAATCTTAAAAAAGACCTGATTGTAAAGATAAACGAGCAGCTTCTGGGTGCTAACAGTCTCTATTTAAAAGATTAACTTAATATAAGTCTATTCTTTAAATGAACTCTCTAGCTTAAACAATTATCACCTCTGGTGATGGTTCAACCATCTATTTGGATCGAATTGCATGCCTACGCTTCACAGCGCCACAGCATGCAAATTAATCCAAACTTGCCAGAACTGACAAATTATTCGTCGATTGCAGCAACAGCAAACAATTGGCGACCACGGTAGAAACCGTCTTTGGTCACATGGTGGCGCAGATGTGTTTCGCCAGTTGTTTGATCAACGCTGAGTGCAGCAGTAGTCAAACCATCATGTGAACGACGCATGT
>JASLFQ010000176.1 GCA_030150595.1 Aquirhabdus sp. | reverse complement strand
TAATTAGTAACCTCCAAAACGTATTCGTATCATGCTAGGTGATACGAATACAACAAAACTCACGCCTCATCCTATTATTTTTAAAGTAATGTATTTGCTTCATCTCGCTTGAAGGATATTTCAGTTTTGGCAATCAGCACTTTAAATCCCAAATTAAACCAAAGCACAGACCAAAACACTCCTCCAGAAAAACCTATGAAAGGTCTCTTCATTCACGAAAACGCAATTGTTGTGGACGAAGAAGGTCGCCTACCTGATTTAACAGAGATTCAATCTGGTGATTTGTTGGTTGCAGAAACCGAAGAGTATCGCTATTTCACTCGTGAAGTGCACGCTGAATATGAAGTCAACGGATTCAAACTGACGCTTTTACGTCATTTATTGACGCGTTGGACGACGCGCGAATTTGAACATGCTTCTCGTGCTATCCAGTTGCAACTTTGGCAGCGTAGTCATTTCTTTTGTAGTCGTTGTGGCGCAAAAACATTCCGACATTCCATCGAATATGCGATGGTCTGCCCTGCCTGTGATTACACGCAGTATCCACGCCTTCAACCTTGCGTGATCGTCGTGATTACAAGACATGATGAAGCCAAACCCAGTATCCTCCTCGCAAGATCACCACGCTTTCCAATCCCTATGTTTAGTTTGATTGCAGGTTTTGTGGAAGTTGGCGAAACGTTGGAAAGCGCTGTGGCGCGTGAAGTAAAAGAAGAAGTTGGAATTGATATTAAAAATATCCGCTACATGGGCAGCCAGCCTTGGCCATTTCCATCTAATCTGATGATTGGGTTTCAGGCGGAATATGCGGGTGGTGAATTAGTCTTGCAAGAAGATGAGATTGCCGAAGCGGCCTTTTATCCATTTGATCAGTTGCCGTTATTACCACCGACAGGATCGATTGCGAGTTGGATGATTGATCAGATTATTAACGTAAAAGCATGAGTAAGAAGATCACTGGAAAACAACTCTACATATATGTTTTTCTATTCGCTGTTTATATAGTCATACCCATTATTTTATTTTCAATGTATATCAAAAATACAGCATTGATGCTGATTGGTTTTTTTCTATTTTTCGTTGCGTTCGTATTAGCAGTGTTTTCTATAATCAAAAGCTGGCGTGACTAAAAATTCCGGCCCCTCGTTGAACATTACTTAGCCTGTATTTTTAATACAAAATATTCTAACAGAACACCAAAAAAGCAAAAAATAACTCCAACCCAAAACGCTACGATGTTCCAGAAATGAATTGCTGAAGATATTTCATTGTAAGGCAGGATCATCTTCCCCTGAGAACTAAACTGCCAAACAGAATTTCGCTCTTGACCCGTAGCAGGTATCCTGAACATATGACTATCATATAAAATATCGATAGGAATTGCCTCCTTAGCTGATAATTTTAATATATTATCTAAATTAGAGCTATTCGGCGCATTGACTGAATAATCAAAATTACGATCAACACCCTCAATTCTAAAGCGCGCACCTTTGTAGATTTCTAATTGTGAAATGATGCCATGAGCATGCGAAAGTTGTGAATACTGAGGAATAACAGTGCGCCCAACTAAAAGTATAAATATACCAAAACCAACCATTAAAATAGGAAGAAAGCTTAATTTCAATTTTGAAGCTAATATTTGGATATTCAACTAAGTTCTCTCCAAACTCAGAAACTCACAACACATTTATCACGTGGCTATATTCAAAATCTAAACGTCTCCAACCGCAAACCAGCCTCATCCCACCAAGCAATCACCGCCTCGCCTGCTTTCGTCGCTTCATCTACGCGCCAATCACCCAACACATAACGACGCTTGGCCTGCCCATCTTCACCAACCAACTCATGCACCATCGGACGATGTGTATGTCCATGGATCATGCCGTCCGCATCACCAATCACACGTACAACTTCATTCAGATCAACATCAACGATATTGTTGGAGTTATTCGCATGGGTCATTTGGCTTTTCATACGAATCATCGCAGCCAATTGACGACGCATCTCTAAAGGTTGAGCCAGCATATTGGCTTGCCAGTCAGGATTACGACTCATCTTACGAAAGGCTTGATAGGCTTCATCAGATAAACATAACGCATCGCCATGCTCAACCCGCAACGTCAAACCGTGTTCAACTAAGGTAATGCGCTCAGGCAATAACTGACCACCAAACTGATCCAAGAAATCCTGACCCATCGCAAAATCACGATTACCATGTTGTACCCAAACCGCAACACCGCGCGCTGTCAACGCTTTCAGCGGTTCTGTAATTTGCTTGAGCCAAGGATCATCATCATCATCACCCACCCACGTCTCGAACCAATCACCGAGAATATATAACGTACTAATTTCAGTACCATAACGCGCAAGCAATGCCAGAAAACCTTCGGTTAAACGCGGTTGATCATTCGAAAGGTGGAGATCAGAGATAAAAAGAGTTTTCATAAATGAGATGATTCAACAAAGTAATGTGACGTAAAACAACGTATTGATATTCTTTAACACACAAAAAATAAAGCAGCCCAAAGGCTGCCCTATTTTAATATAAAACTGATGCAAATACTGCATTCAATCTTTGTAAGCATTTAGGCTCAAAGAAGATTATTGCGCTGCCAACAAATGTGCTTTGTTGATTACTACGTTTACAACAGGTACGTCGCCATGACCGCCTTTGTTTGAAGTTTTAACACCTTCGATTTGCTTCACAATATCCATGCCTGAAACTACTTTACCGAACACTGCATAACCCCAGCCTTGTGGTGTTTTGCTGGTGAAGTTCAGGAAAGTGTTGTTCTTTGCATTGATAAAGAACTGTGCGCTTGCTGATTGCGGATCGCTAGTACGCGCCATCGCAATCGTGCCTTCTTCGTTTTTCAAACCGTTATCAGCTTCATTCTCTACGGTTTGTGGTGCAGGTTTTTGATTGAAGTTTTCATCAAAACCACCACCTTGAATCATGAAATCTTTGATCACGCGATGAAAAATCGTACCATCATAATGACCACTTTTGACATAAGCCAAGAAGTTAGCAACGGTTTTTGGTGCTTTTTCTTGATTCAATTCGATAACGATCGTACCAGCGGTGGTATCAAAGGCAACTTGTGGATGATCCATGTGTTATTACTCCAAAAAGAGGTCGGGATTGGTTGAGGCTAGAGTAATCAAACGGTAGACTATGCAGCAAGCTAAACTTGCAATTATTTATCGCTATTTTGTATTTTAGTCGTCAGTCTGCACAAGATATAAGCAGACCACACATGACAAGGGATAGACGATACACTGTACGTCGTTTTATGTCATTGTAGTTTTATCTTAATGTTTTTTGTCTCGCCGCGTTTTTTGTAACGGGCTACCTTTATTCTTTGTTCAAAGTTATGAGTATTATGAATCCAACTGATCTGCCTAAATCGACCACTGCTACGCCTCACAATTCAGCCGCAAATGGTCAACAAGAACAACAAGGCAAAGATCAACCTGCAAAAGATCAGACTGCAGGCTTGGATTTCATTCGCGCAATTGTTGCTGATGACTTAGCGACTGGCAAACACCATCAAATCGTGACACGTTTCCCGCCTGAACCGAACGGCTATCTACATTTGGGTCATGTGAAATCTATTTGCTTAAATTTTGGTATCGCTACTGAAAATAACGGTCTATGTAATCTACGTTTAGATGACACCAATCCAATCGCAGAAGAACAGGAATACATTGATAATATCGAAAAAGATGTGAAATGGCTTGGCTTCAATTGGAATGGCGAAGTCCGTCATGCATCGAGCTATTTTGGTCAACTGTACGATTGGGCAATACAACTCATCAAACAAGGTGACGCTTATGTTGACTTGCAAACCGTTGAGGAGATTCGCTTAAATCGTGGTGATTTTACTCAAGCTGGCACAAATTCACCGTATCGTAATCAAACCGTTGAAGAAAATCTCGCACTGTTTAGCAAAATGAAAAATGGTGAGTTTGACGCTGGTGCAGCTGTATTGCGCGCTAAGATTGATATGGCAAGCCCGAACGTCCATATGCGCGATCCTGTGCTTTATCGCATCTTGAAAGTCGAACATCATCAAACGGGCAATGAGTGGGTGATTTACCCAATGTACGACTACGCGCATCCATTGGGTGACGCGATTGAAGGCATTACGCATTCGCTCTGTACGCTTGAGTTTGAAGATCATCGTCCGTTCTATGAATGGGTCATCGACAAAGTCAATACACCTGCCAAACCACGTCAGATTGAATTTTCACGCTTAAACGTCGATTACACATTAACCAGTAAACGTAAGCTGAAAAAATTGGTTGATGATGGCGTTGTTGCAGGTTGGGATGATCCGCGGATGCCGACTGTTGCTGGCATGCGTCGTCGTGGCTTTACGCCTGAAGGATTGCGTGATTTCTGCCAACGTACGGGCGTGAGCAAAAATGATGGCGTTGTTGATGTTGGTTTGCTTGAATTCTGTATTCGTCAGTCGATTGAAAATGTTGCACCACGCGGCATGGCAGTTTTACGACCATTGAAAGTGACGTTGACTAACTTGCCAGAAGCAATGACGCTAAAACATGCACGTCATCCGAATGTCGATCTAGGTGAACGTGAGATTCCACTGACGCAAGAAATCTATATTGATCGTGCTGACTTTGAAGAAGAACTGCCAAAAGGCTTTAAACGTCTTATTCCTGGTGGCGAAGTTCGCTTGCGTCATGCGTATGTCATTCGCTGCGATGAAGTGATTAAAGATGCTGAAGGTAATGTGATTGAGTTGAAATGCTCGATTGATCCTGAAACTTTGGGTAAAAATCCTGAAGGTCGTAAGGTGAAAGGCGTCATTCAATGGGTTTCAGCAAGTGCTGGGATTCCAGCCGAAATTCGGATTTATGATCGCTTATTTACACACGCCGATCCTGAAGAAGGCGATGATTTCATGCAAAATGTCAATGCTGGATCACAAACCATTCTGCAAGCGATTGTTGAACCATCACTTGCGCAAGCAAACAATGGTGATCGTTTCCAGTTTGAACGTGAAGGCTACTTCATTGCTGATGAAAAAGATCACACAAATGCAAAACCAGTGTTTAACCGTATTTTGGATTTGAAAGATAGCTGGAAAGGCTAATATCTAAATTGATGTGAATAAAAAAGCCTTCTCTTAATCATTAAGGAAGGCTTTTTTATTACTTATTTCAAATCATTTTCAAACTTGATCAGCCCCAACTGCTCTACCAATAAAACGATAAACAGGTTGGCTACGCGAGAACTTAATTGGATGTGCAATCTGCTTTTGAGTCTTAGCATTGCCAATCTCAAGAGGCACATCTACAACCCACCCGCGTTGCTCCGCCAGTTCGGATTCCACCGCTTCCGCCAAACTGAGTACAGGCTCTACACAGACATCTAAAGCTGCAAACAACTGATTCCAGTATTCAAGTGGTTGTGCAGCAATCGCATCCCGAATCATTGATCGAACCGTCGAGCGATCTTCAGGCTGTAGAGATGAACCCAACCGCGCCAAATCTGGTAATGCCAATGCTTGCGCCAAACCCATCAAAAACTGTGGTTCAAGCGAACCTATTGACAGGAAACGTCCATCTTGTGTCTGATAATAATCATAGAAAGTACCGCCATTGAGCATCCCTTGTTCAGGCGCTTGCGCTTCTCCACCTGCAACTTGTGCAGCACCAGCCATCGTATTCATCGTGAATACGCAATCGGTCATCGAAATATCAATATGTTGACCTAAACCACTGGTATGTCGCTCAATCACTGCGGCCAGTATACCAATGACACCATGCAATGATCCGCCAGCCACGTCTGCAATCTGAATTCCCATTGCAGGTGGTAAGCCATTCGCACGTCCACTATGTCCAGCGATACCAGACAAAGAGATATAATTGATATCATGCCCCGCACGATCTTTATAGCTACCCGTTTGACCGTAACCTGTGATTGAACAATAAATTAAACGCGGATTGATCTTACTTAACGTCTCATAATCCAAACCCAAACGCGCCATCACATTCGGTCTGAATTGCTCAACAATAATGTCGTATTCAGCAACCAGTTCTTTTATTTTATTGATATTTTCTGGATCTTTAAGATCTAAAGCGACTGAGCGTTTATTGCGATTGAGATAAGCATGAGCCGTCGCTTGGCCATCCGCATACGGCGGCATAATACGAACTAAGTCCATACGACTTGGCGATTCAATATGAATCACATCAGCGCCCATATCTGCCAACATTAACGTCGCAAAAGGCCCTGGCAAAAGTGTCGAGAAATCGAGAATCTTTAAACCAGAAAGTAACGTTGTTGGGGTGCTACTCATAAACTCATTCCAATCGTTAAATGTATTTGAATATCATAAAATTGGCAATTTAAGCCAAAACTCCAGCCTATTACACACTTAAACCCCGTTACAATGATATAAATGCTCATGGTATTTGGTAGTATTCAACATTATCCTAACGCCCCGTAGGTTCCGATTCATAGTTCTGTTCAGTATGAATCGCTAAACGTTTATTCTTAAATTTAAAGAAAGAGTAAGGTATGAATCGCAAAACAATCTCGATCCATTTTGTTAACGCTGCACTTCATGGTGCACGCCGCCTGAATATGGATATTGAAAGTCTGGTGAGCCGAGCAGGTATTGACCCTGCACTACTCTTACAACCAAAAGCGCGCGTATCGCCTGAACAATATACACGTTTTGCCCAAGCACTTTGGTTAGCAACTCAAGATGAACATGTTGGTTTTGATAGTACGCCGCGTCGTTTAGGCACTTTCGCCACCATGTGTCAGTTGATTATTCATGCAGGCACGCTCGGAAAAGCGCTGGAACGCGGACAACAGTTTTACGGTTTATTTGGTTCTGATTGGTCGATGAGCATTAGTCACGACTTACATGAAGCACGGCTCCGTGTGAATGTTCCGCAAGATCGCGATGTCGATCACTATATTACTGAAAGTATGCTGATGGTTTGGCACGGTTTGGCGAGCTGGCTCATTGGACGAAGAATTCCACTTGAACGTGTAAAGTTTGGCTATCCAAAGCCACAACATTCAGATGAAGATGAAGAATTAATTTATGCACCAACGATTATTTACGATGCAACGTAAACGGAAGTAAGAATTGCTGCCGATTATTTATCCTTACCGATT
>JASLFQ010000160.1 GCA_030150595.1 Aquirhabdus sp. | reverse complement strand
GTCGAATGAGCAAGCAATCACGGGTTTTGTCGATAATTGCCTTATAATGGCAGTGAAAGCCTCGACGGGGCGTATTTGTCCGGAGTGTCTCGGTGCTAAGCTAGGCTTTTATAAAGCCGCTCAAGCAGATTAGACTGTCTTCCGTGCGCCGACTATAGCAAACCTTTGGCAACAAGCATACATTTTCATGACAACTTCAAGCACTCAAGCAACAAAAAATCACCGTTCAACGGTAGAATCTTCCCCAAATGAGGATTTGAGCAATAGACAATACAAAGAACGCCGCAAAGCGAAAGACGATACGACGAAAACGGATCAGGGTAAAACCGCACCGAGTCGGGATGCTGCTCGCACGCGTACCGCGCATCCGCCATCACGTCGTGCGCCATCGTCCTACGCATCTGATGCACGTCGTTCGGAAGCCTTTAAGCCAAAGAAGCGCAATGATCGTCCTGCCACGCCATCGGATAGAACACCACATTCGACGGATAGCCGACCTTCCACATCACCTGCTGAAGCGCGTCTGCAATCAGGTTTGCGTGATCAAGAACGCTCTGAAGAAAGATCTAGCCCGCGCTCAAGAACCGAACATCGCTCGAAACCACAACTTCGTTCGCGTACAGGCTCGTTCTTAAACCGAAATCAACAAAAAGGCCCACAAAGCGGCGCACCGCGCACACCACATGATGAGCGATCACGCCCCGATACACGTTCTAAACCTGCAGCAGCTTATGGCGAAGAAGATCCAGAAGATGCAATTTTTGGTAGTAGCGACACAGCGGTGTATTGGAAATACCAACCTGTTGATGTGAATGACGCTCCAGAAGAGTTGTCAGAAAACGGTACGCCAAAACCAAAAGCACCCTTCACTCCTGCGCAAACCAATGTGCCGCAAGTCACTTGGTACACCGTCGATGAAGATCATGACGGACAACGTTTGGATAACTTCCTCGTTGCGCGTTTAAAAGGTGTGCCAAAAACACGTATTTATCGTCTGATTCGTGAATCACAAGTGCGGATTAATAAAGGTCGCGTCAAACAAGATACCCGCATTAAAACAGGTGACTTAATTCGTGTTGCTCCGATTCGCATGCGTGAAATCGGCGCTGTGCCAGTGATCGGACAAGATTTAGCCGATAGCTTACGTTCTCGAATTGTCTATGAAGATGAAGGCTTAATCGTGCTCAATAAACCTGCTGGTTTAGCGGTTCATGGTGGCAGTGGTGTTGATTTCGGTGTGATTGAAGCCATTCGTCAAACACTGGGCAAGCCTTATTTGGAACTCGTCCATCGTTTAGACCGTGAAACGTCTGGCTTACTCATGATTGCCAAGAAGCGTTCAACATTGAAAATGCTGCAAGATTATTTGCGTGAAGGCAAAATCCGCAAAACTTATCTTGCGATTGTCAAAGGTGTTGTTGCGTTAGATAAACAACGTGTTGACGTGCCGCTGGGTAAGGTTGAATTACCAAGTGGTGAACGCCGTGTTCGTGTCGCTGCGGATGGCAAAGAAAGCCAAACGGATTTTGTCGTCGTAGAACGTTTTGCTCACGCAACTTTGGTTGAAGCGAGTCCACTGACTGGACGCACACATCAGATTCGTGTGCATGGTTTGTCAATTAATCACCCTCTACTTGGTGATGACAAATATGGTCACGAACGTGCCTACCAAGGTGCAGAAGCGCGACGTTTATGCTTGCATGCGCTGCGGTTAACTGTGCCTGGTTATCCTGTGTTTGAATCGGCACAACCAGATGACTTTGTGACATTGATTGAAAAATTGCGTAAAGAAGTAAAAGGTCGTGGTGTGTAATTGATTATGTCTTCGAACAAAGCTCAACTTCAAGATCATCTAAAACTGGCCATCTTTGATTGGGATGGCACAGTGATGGATTCGGTGAGTCAGATTGTTTCCAGTCTACAGGCTGTTGGTCGGCATTTTGATGTAGAGCTGGAAGCGGCAGCGGCGCAGCATATTATTGGCTTGGCGCTGCCAGTGGCAATGCAACAGCTATTTCCAAATCACACCAAACATATTGATGAAATGCGCCAAGTCTATGCGCAACATTATCATGCTCATCCTGATGCAGCACCTGTATTTTCTGGTGTGCCAGAGATGCTTGATGCCTTGCGCGCGCAAGGGATTCAACTGGCTGTGGCAACGGGTAAAAACCGCAATGGTTTAGACCGTGTGCTGGCGCAAAGTGGATTGGGCGACTATTTCACCATTACTCGCAGTGCTGATGAGGCGAACTCCAAGCCTGACCCTCTGATGTTGCAACAGATCTTGCAGATTACAGGTGTGGCTGCAGCCGATGCGGTAATGATCGGCGATACCACTTTTGATCTGCAAATGGCGCAAGCGATTGCGATGCCTCGCATCGGTGTGTTGTGGGGCGCACATTCTGAAGCACTACTCGCTGAATGTGATCCACATGCTTTGGTCAGTACTGTCAGTGAGCTAAGTCAGGTTCTCGGTGTAAAGACAAGCTAAGTCTATCTAAAATTCAGCGTTAACAATCACCACAAAATCCACTAGACTGCACGTCATTCTTATTCTTAACCCTTTTTTGAGCCACCCTGTATGAGCCAAACGTTGAGTGTGTCCAAATCTGCCAACTCCCCTGCACAAGTTTTATTTGCCAGTTTAATCGGCACAACGATTGAGTTTTTTGACTTTTATATTTATGCCACGGCAGCGGTATTGGTTTTCCCAAAATTGTTTTTCCCTATGGCCGATCCAACGACCGCTGTACTGCAATCGCTTGCAACCTTTGCACTGGCATTCTTTGCGCGTCCAATTGGCTCTGCGTTGTTTGGTCATTTTGGTGATCGTATTGGGCGTAAAGCAACGTTAGTTGCCGCACTCATGACCATGGGTTTATCAACCGTAGTGATTGGTTTATTGCCGATGTACGCCAGCATCGGTGTCGCTGCACCACTATTACTTGCACTCTGTCGTTTTGGTCAAGGTTTGGGATTAGGCGGCGAATGGGGTGGCGCGGTTTTGCTCGCCACTGAAAACGCACCTGAAGGCAAACGCGCATGGTATGGCATGTTTCCACAGCTTGGTGCCCCAATTGGCTTCCTCTGCTCGACAGGTCTGTTTTTGCTACTGTCACATTCTTTGACTGATCTACAGTTCTTCCAATTCGGCTGGCGTATTCCGTTTATCGCCAGTAGTGCGCTGGTTCTCGTTGGTTTGTATGTCCGCCTGACATTGACCGAAACACCTGACTTCAAACATGCAATTGAAAACAACGAGCGCGTTGAACTCCCAATTAAAACTGTATTTTCTCAATATTCTCTGCAAATTTTGTTAGGTACATTTGCAGCACTGGCAACGTTTGTCTTGTTCTATTTAATGACCGTATTTGCATTGAGCTGGGGCACGTCCAAACTGCACTACTCTCGCGAAGAGTTTTTGATCTTGCAAATGAGTGGTGTGTTGTTCTTCGGAATCGCGATTCCGATCTCTGCCATGCTTGCAGATCGTTATAGCTCGCGTGCTGTTTTGATTGCCTCAACCATTGCGATCTTATTATTTGGTTTGGGTTTCGCACCGTTATTTGCAGCGAGTAGTGCTTTTGAAGTCTTAGCGTTTTTAGCGATTGGATTAAGCCTCATGGGCTTAACTTATGGTCCACTAGGAACTGCGCTGTCGGAATTATTTCCTACAGCTGTTCGTTATACAGGCGCATCAATTGCGTTTAACTTAGCAGGAATTGTAGGTGCTTCGCTTGCACCGTATATCGCGACTTGGCTTGCTGGACATTATGGTTTGTCTTATGTCGGCTTCTATTTATCAGGAGCAGCGCTGTTGACTTTGTTGGCGCTGCTTGGAATGAAGAGTACGTCATCAAGTAGTACAACATAGTCTACAGTGGCTCCAGCGTTGGCACAGATTTTTGACAATGCTGGAGCAAGCCCTCTGCTTATGAACCAGAGGATGCTCTCTAGTTCTGAACTTTTCTCTTTAGTGTTGCGTACCTTGGAACATATATATCGCCGTGACTTTTGACGACTCGCCAATTTAGAGAATTTTTAGCTCTCGTAACCACTGCATCGCCAAATGCATTTGCATCAGGATCATAAATATCTTTAAAGTGGATTTCTAGTTTTTCCCCACAAATAACTCCTGTGAAATTATTGAACTCTCCATCACAATCTATTTTATTGCCACTGTGGGTAACCGCGCAAAAGCCTCCACTGACAGCTTTACCCCGCTGCTTTATTTTCAACGTAAATGAAGAAATGCTACCGTTAGAAGCACTCCAATTCCCACTAAAATTTGGGATAGCCTGACAATTCATAGAAATTATGGC
>JASLFQ010000158.1 GCA_030150595.1 Aquirhabdus sp. | reverse complement strand
AGAAAGCGTTGGATCAAAATATTGAATGTATTGCGATTCTCCAACAGATCGCTGCGATTCGTGGCGCGGCAAATGGACTCATGGCAGAAGTGCTCGAAGGGCATATTCGTGAGCATTTGGGAGTGAATGATATTACGCCTGAACAACGACAAGTGGAGATCGAGCAAGTTGTGGGGATTTTGAAGTCATATTGGAAGTAGGAAATTGAGAGCTTGGATGCCGCTCTAAAAAATTAGATATAACTCTTATTGAGTCGTTTTATGGAAGAATCTCGTAAACCCTACTTTCGGACGCGTGGGGAGGCGATCGCCTGTATCGAACAACAGATTCTCAACTGGCGTTCACCACGAATGGCAATGGTGATTTCTGTAGGGGTTGCTGGACTCGTTTGCTTTTTGATTTCAGCCATTCTATTTAGATGTGGTGTCATGCAGATGGCAGTTCGCTATACTTTTGGTTTGCTGGCGGGATATTTATCACTTTATCTATGTCTCTGGTTTTGGACAGGCGGACATCCGATGGGTTTGGATAAAACGGTTCAGCTCAATCTCCGCGATCTTCAATCTTCAGGTGCCTTGGCGATAGACGGCGTTCCTCCTCTCGATTTTGCACCTGACAACATGAAGAGTTTTGATGTGAGGATATTACTTGCATTATTTGGAGGGATCTTCTGGCTGATCTATTATGCGCCTACATTAATGGCTGAGTTAACCTTGGATAATTTGAGTTCTTTACAAACATATCATCGTATTCGACAAACGGATCGACATTCATATCGATCAACTTTTTGGCGGATCACCGCTCGTCCATTTTTCTTTATTGTCGTAGTCGTGATTGGTGGGTCGGGTTTGGTGCAATTTTTTGCACCTCATGTGCATTCACTTGGGCAAATGGTCAGTGCTTATACTCAAATGGATGATGATTAATATCTCTTTAATTATTGAAAAATCTCACAAGTGCTGCATTTAAAAAATAAATCCAGCACTTGTATTCTACAAACTCAATCTAAACCGCATCAGCAATCCAATTCCCATGAAAACCCATCGGTACACGCACTGGTAATTCAATCTCCGCGACAGGCTCACCGCTTAGATTTAGAGAATCCAGAATAACGACCTTGCTATTTCCACAATTCAAATCATGAACATAAGACATTAGCCAGCCATCATTCTCTGCTGCGTCCTGACTGCGTGGAATAAAGACAACTTCGCCCGTGATTTCGTTCGCGCCATAACTATGGCGATTGGTTTTACCACTTTGTAAATCAAAATGAAGCAATTGATTCGGCAAAGATGTATTGCCATCCATTGGAAGTGAAATGGTGTAAGCATGATGATAAGCTTGACCCGCAAAGCGTTCATCGAAGCGTGGGAATTCTTGGTCTTCAGCGTGGATGACTTGACGTTGAACTTTGTTTGAGTTGGGACTTAATGTCCACCGCTCAAAGGTGGTGTTACTCAGTTCAGGGCCCGTTTTGACAGTGATATCAGAGGCAAACATTTTAGGATGTGCCACAACATCGACAATGATTTCACCATTATCCCGTTCAAAAGCATTGCAGCTATGGAATACATAACAAGGATCCACATCAAACCAGCGGACATCTTCAGCGCTGCCGTTACGCGGTAAAACGCCGACACGTGCAGGATGCTTAGGATTCCAGCGATAGGGCAGCGATGCACCTTTTAAAATATCTTTTCCTGAAAATGTCACGGGTAAATCAAAAATAATCATACTTTTGCTGGTCATTGCACCGTCGTGCATCATCGGGCCATGCTTCACAGGAATGGAGACTTTATTTTTGACCTGACAGTGCTGATCAATCACGAGATAAGTGACGTGCTTTTGTTTCAGTGCGTCATAGCAAATGGCATGTAGCTCGCCTGTTTGCGGATCTAAGTGGGGATGTGCTGTAAATCCATTATTCATCGTGCTATCAAATAATCCGACATGCACACTGGTGAGTTCTGAATTGAGCTCGACAGGAAAAGCGCCAGCTTCGACCAATGCCCACAGTTTTCCACCATGACCAATGATATTGGTATTTACTGCACTGCCGATGCCACGTTGTGCGCCGAGTTGTTCTTCTAGAGCGCTGTCCTTGCTCGTATCTGCGACATAGCGATTTCTATACCAAACCGCTTGTCCGTCTTTAATACGGACGCCATGCACCATGCCGTCGCCGACGAACCATGAGTGATTGCCTGGGTTATCGACTTTTTTCGGGTTAGGCCCGATACGGGTTAATATGCCATTGAGCGCTGCTGGAATTTGTCCTTTGACCTTGAGTTGGGTGGCAGTGTGTTCATCATGCAGTGGCGCAAAGATGGTTTCCAGATAGTGGTTTTCTGGGTTATAAGGAACACGCTTCACCAAAAGCTTTCCTGCGGTACGTACGACATTTTTAAGTAAATTGGTATGTTTCATCTGGGTTGTCCTCTTGTTGGGCAAACTGCTATGATTTACTATGTACACAGTGACAACATTACAATAAGGTAGAATGTATACAGTGTCAACACTAAATATTGATCAAGTGACAGATGGCGCAGAACAAGCGCGAAGCTACCATCATGGGAATTTGCGCGAGACCTTATTATTAAAGGGTTTAGAGCTTTTAGAGTCGAGTGAAAACGCTGACATCAGTCTGCGTGAGCTTGCTCGAGAAGTCGGCGTATCTGCAAATGCTGCTTATCGGCATTTCGCGAATAAAGAAGCGTTGCTGCTCGCGATGGCAGCGGAGGGATTTACACGTTTTAGCCAAGGACAAGTTGCTGCGATGCAGAAGGGCGAAACCCCGATGCAGCAATTCATGCTGGCTGGGCGCGCTTATATTGATTTTGCGTGTAAGAATCCCGCTTTATATCGCCTGATGTTTGGGCGTTTTTCTGCTGCGCATCGTAATGATGATATGAATAGTGCAGGTAATATCGCTTTTCAGGGTTTGATCAATATGATCGCGACAGTGCTACAAGCAGACCCAAAATCATCGCAAGTGAATAGTGCCGCAATTCATGCTTGGAGTGTGGTGCATGGATTAAGTACGCTCATCTTGGATGGTCAGTTTGATCGTCACAAAGATCATATCGATGCGTTTGTGGATGAAGTATTTGCGCAAAATATGGTGTTCTGGGGTGGGAAGTTGTGATTTTTTGGTAGGGTTTTGATGAAGCCTTTAGGAATAGTCCACCTATAATCTTTTGCATTCAAAACATGATCTATATATCGCCATCCTCATAAAAACGGCATAATCCATGCTTTTATAATCTGCACATCGTTTATACGATGGTCGTCTCTGACGCGTTCCAGAAATTTTTATCAGGGTAATGGGTATTCGTGGATATTTTTATTCAACAGCTTGCTAATGGTTTGATTATTGGCAGTATTTATGCATTGATCGCACTCGGTTATACCATGGTGTATGGCATTCTTGGATTGATCAATTTTGCACATGGTGATGTGGTGATGGTCGGGGCAATGACGACTGTGACAATTTTGACCACATTGAT
>JASLFQ010000152.1 GCA_030150595.1 Aquirhabdus sp. | reverse complement strand
ATCAATGTTTAATATCTA
The DNA here is from genome assembly GCA_030150595.1 of Aquirhabdus sp. Classification (GTDB taxonomy): domain Bacteria; phylum Pseudomonadota; class Gammaproteobacteria; order Pseudomonadales; family Moraxellaceae; genus Aquirhabdus. The sequence continues at coordinate 6,038 of JASLFQ010000152.1, read as the reverse complement.
ATTATTCTGTACGAACAGCGGCAATTCTGCACGCTAATGTACGGAGTTTTATTCATGTCAGAACTTTCAATTATTGGTATGTCACGCACAAATGACCTACTACCACACCTTCCATTCAAGCGCACTACATTACGCAAGCTAATCAACGAGGGAAAATTTCCCGCGCCAAAAAAAATTGGTTGCATGACTTGTTTCAAAAATTCAGAGGTTTTGGAATGGTTGGAGTCGCAGAGTAAAGCTGTTGATAATGGAGGGGCTTGAAATGAAAAAGAGCCTAGCCGTTTTACCGACCAAGCCCCAGCGAGCTAATTCTAACACATCTAAAATACGTAAAAATCCGCGATGGATACGCGCTATAAATATCCTATTCCGAGGTGAAATTAGCCGTATTAAGCTTGATGACGTTATCGGATGCACAAACAGCCCTAATGTTGTTAGTCAGCTTAGAAAGCGCGGTTTTGAGTGTCCTATGAGGTGGTGCGATGTACTTGATAGAGACGGTATTAAATGCAGATATGGGATTTATTTTTTTACTGATTTAGACCGTCAACTTGCTATGGAGTGGCTCATAGATGGCACGCTCTAGGCTTAAAGCCATAGGTAGAAGAGACAGCGGTACTTTCGTCGCTCTACCTACTGTGATACTTCAATCAGAAAATTTTAAAACATTATCCGCAATTGCCACTAAACTATTTTTTTGCCTGCTTTCTCAATTAACTTTTGGTGAAGGCGGGGCAAAAAATAATGGTGACCTTTGCGCGTCGTTTTCAATTGCTAACCAGTGGGGTTTTGGTTCAAAGGCAACTTTGAATAAAGCCATTAAAGAGTTATTGGCGCGTGGGTGGATTGAGCCAACGCGTAAAGTGGTATTCAGCACAGGCGACAGAAACAAGCCGAATCTATACGCCGTCACTTATCTTGCAATTGATGAATGTGGTGGCAAAGTTCAATCAACACGCGCACCGTCTAGCGGGTGGAAAGAATGGACGCAAAGTTAGCTCACTGGTACAGTTTTTTATCGTCATGCGTACAGTATCTGTACCAGTGGCTGGAATAAGACCGCTTTAATCCTGCTACTGGTACAGTAAGTGTACTTATTGAGCCTATTTTGAATAGTTGACTGGTACAGAATCTGTACACCTCTATAGATCTACCATAGGTACATGCTTCAATGAGGGATGTTATTGTTTTTGATTGGGACGCATAGGAAGTATGTAATGACTGAAAAAAGACCTGTAGGGCGACCAAGAACCACGCTAAATGATATTCCCGATAATTGGGAGCATATTATGTGTGATGCCGCTCAAAATGGCGCGTCAGCAGTTGAATTACGTTGTATGTTGGGTGTTTCAAAAGACGCATGGAAAACACTTATTGAAGATTATCCAGAATTTTCGTCCACCGTAAAAAAGGCACATGATTTATGTCAAGTATGGTGGGAACGATGTGGACGTAAAATGTCATGCGGTGAAGCTCAAGGCAATGCGACGACGTGGATATTCAATATGAAGAACCGTTTTGGATGGAACGATAAAGCACAGACTGAATTAACCGTAAGTAAACCTAAAACCTTATCTGATTTTTACGATGACATAAATCAAGACAGAAAGTCAGTCAGTTCCGAAGATGCAGCCCGTATCTATATGGATATGATTAACCGTGGTAAATAATACCTTCGCCTCGCCTACAAATAATAAGAAGGCGAGGTTGATTTTGCTAATCAAAAGAAATTAAAGGTTTGTACAAAAATGCAGCATGACAATTTGAGCGTGAGCATCCATAACATTCTACTAATGGAAGAATAGGAAGTTGTGCTAGAGGTATTTTTTTTCGTTCGTATTTTGATTTTATTGACAAAACATTAGGACATTTAATGTCGGTTTGTATAAAGAAAATTTCTGCTTCTGCGATGTATATTGTTGATTCCCAATCTTTGATTTGAACCATGTTGCGCGCACGATGCCATGCTAGTTTTACCATCATCAGAAAATTTGATTCTTTTGAGGAGGTAATATTATCAGCCAAAGCATCTTTGAAAAAATCGTTTTCCATGACTTTTTTATTTCCCATTATGGAGCGCATAGGAACATATTGCTTATCAATGAAATCTATAATTGGCTGGATTTTATTTGGCAGAAATCGATTTGAAGCAAGCATGATAGTTTTTAATTCTTTGAGCATGATTTTATGTGCTAGTAAATCTTCATTTAAATTTTTATCTGTCGTCTCAATAGCTAGAGCTGTGCGATAGTTTATTTTGTTGTCATCTTCATGCGGTGTTTCATTTTTCTTTTTAAAGAAATTTAACATCATTTTTCCTTATCTTTTTAGGCATGTATTTTTAGATTGCACCAAATATGTGAATATTGCAAAGGCTACATGTTTCTTTATTCTTTTTATAAAAACGGTAAATTTGACGGTAAATATATTGAAATTAAAAATATATAGATAATATAAACAATTACTTATTATTTAAGTTCGACTCCCTCCCAGCACCATATATGTGTTTCCCGCATCTCATGCGGTCTCTAAGCCCCAATACTTAACAAGGTATTGGGGCTTTTTGTTGTCTCTGTCACACCCAGACAAACCGTTGCAGGCTACGTGAAAAGCTGGTCAATATGCTGGTAAGGATTTTTTACCAGCTTTTCACTAAAGTGCGAGGCAGACACAATGCCCTTCGCAGAGGTTACCCCCCCAATGCTTGCGGGTAAGGTTGTGGATAACTAAGAGTGGAACTACGCGAAATATTAGATTAAGGCGCAGTGCTTGCTTTCTAACCGCCACAGTCCTGAATTGACTAGGTTTGCCGCCTGTAATTAGTACGATGTGAAGTGCGAAGTAAAACAGTCTATTTGAAATTATGCCTCGAAGCCTAACTTATGGGTTATTTATGAATCTCAAATAGAAGGCTGCGAACACCAAGACGATCCCGATGTTCATCAGTAACCTACCCCATAATAGATATGTTTAGTTGATGTGTTAATTGCATAGATATAAGGCGGAAAGTAAGCCAATTTATTCAAATTATTTTAAAAAGCTGGTAAATGTGCTGGTAAGTATCACAATGTGTTAAATATAAAAATAACTTAAATCATTACTTAGGTTTAAAATGTGGCTGCCTCCAAGCACCATATATGTTTTACTGCCGCTTGCGGTAGAAAAGCCGTAAGCAATATGCTTTAGGGCTTTTTTGTTGTTCATAACGAAGTATCTCGGTTTATAGTTCGGCTAATTGGTGTAAGCAAGGCTGTGTGGCGGCCTTGATGCAGTTTCGCCCACCGAGCTTTGCTTGATACATGGCGGCGTCTGCGCGTTCCGTGAGCCACTCCTCCGAAGAATTGTCAAACGGTTGTTCTGCGACCCCGATACTGACAGTGAAATGTACTTCCACAGAATCAAAGCTTTTAATAGAGGTTTTTTCTACTGCTGCTCGAATGCGCTCTGCTATGGTCAGCGCATCTTCTAAATGAGCCTCTAAGAGAAGTATGGCAAATTCATCGCCACCCAAACGCCCTACGAAATCGATTTGACGAGCCATTTTACGGCAGATATTGGCTAGTGTGCAGATCGCTGCATCGCCTGTTGAGTGCCCATAGACATCATTAATTTTTTTGAAGTTATCAATATCTAATACGATCAAGGATACGGGATGTTTAAGGCGTTGACTGCGCATTATTTCATGACGAATCATGGGTATAAAGTGCCGACGATTACTGACGCCTGTTAATGGGTCTGTGTTGGAGATTAGCGCTAGGTTCGCCTCGGATTCGTATCGCAGGCGATAATTCAGAGCGAACGCATAATGCGCTAGCATCATCGCAATTGCAGCAGGCCAAATCAAAACTGCGTATTGCGCATGTTGGAAGCCATGAGCGATGCCGATCACCGCCAGAAACTGAGGAAAGGCGGCAAAAAGAAATGTACTTAATATATTTACACGAACGGAGAAGCCTTGGAACATTAATAATGGCAATAACAAGAAAAATGTAAATCCACCGATACCATAGGTCATGCCATTATGGATTCGATTGAGGATGAGTACAAAAACCAACAGCCCAATCATGACTAAGTTGACCGATGCGAATTCTAGTAACTGGCGATTTTTAATATATCGGAATGCAATGGGGAAACTGAGGCTGGATAAGAAAAGTAGTCTTAATCCAATCGTGTGCCGCGCGCCGATTGGGTCGGTGACGTAGTCCCATATCCAGTGTGATACGCCTACAGCGGCAGGCATCACAAACATGATCGAGCAAAAAGGGAGAAGATCATCCCATTTTTTGATCAGTAATGCTTCAGGTTCTGAGAGAAATCTTAGAAAACTCGATCGCTCTGTATGAGTCGGCATGAAACCTTTTCTCTCCAAGATAGGAATAGCCGAAATAAATAAACGTTTCGATCAAGTTGACGTAGGTCAGTTGTTTGATGAGTCCATTTTTAGGTCGGTGGCTGTGTTCGGCATCCTGTCGTACACGATTCATTGAGTTTACAAGTCTTATGCTTAACCAGCAATATGTGACAACTATGTCACTAAAATAATCATTATTTCAAAATTAGAAGAAACTTCAATAAAAATAGAAAATTACTTATATGTAAGTGCGTATTTGAAGAAAAATATATTTAGTGGCGTGCGCTTTCTTAAAAGAAGTAGGAGGGGTTCTTTAAATGCAAATTTTTTCAAGGATGGATCTGTAGAAAAAAGCAGCATTTTGCGCACAAAAAATCTATCAATTGATCACGTTTCTCCTTGGTTTCTGCTTCTTGTTGGTGACTCAATTTCGCTGAGGCAACTCGTTATCGTGCGCAGCATTTGGTGTCATATTGGGACATACCGCATGTCATATTAGGACATACTGTAACCTTGCGATCATAAAATGGCCGCTAAAGCAAAATATTGGTATACTATTAATTATATTGGAAAATTGTAAACCATTTGGTTTCGTATTTGACACGGAATTGGTCAAAAAGTGATAGAAAGAGTCTATGTCGAAATCCTCATCTGATGTACTGCAAAAGTCTGCAAGTGGTCCAGGTCGTCCAAAAGATTTGGCTAAACGAATTGCGATTTTGCAAGCTGCGCGAAATTTGTTTTTACAATCAGGCTATGACGGTAGTAGCATGGATGCGATTGCAGCTGAAGCAAAGGTATCAAAGCTCACTGTGTATAGACATTTTAGTGACAAGGAAACATTGTTTGCTGCCGCAATAGAAGTTCAGAGCAATTTTAAGTTGCCAACATCATTATTTGATTTAGCCGAAGATACGCCCATCACCCAAGCTTTGTATACGCTCGCATGTTCCTATCTGGAATTCATTAGAAGCAAAGATACCCTTGAGATGTTGCGACTTGTCGTCAGTATCACTGCGAAAGCGCCTGCACAAACCCAATTATTCTACAATGCAGGTCCTCGGAGATCATTGGCAGAGACAGCGCGGTTTCTTCAGCAGGCTCAAGATCAAGGGAAGTTGTATATCCCGAACGTTAAGATCGCCGCAGAGTATTTCTTGTCTGGTTTGAATGGTGGTGCTCACTATCGTCGACTTTTAGGGGTTAATGATGTGGCAGTTGGTCAAGATCATGCAACCAGTGAAGAATACATACAAGAAGTGGTGAAACGCTTTGTACGCGCCTATGCTGTTGAATAGTAAGCTCATTCAATTTGCCACAATGCTCTCCACATTCTGACGAATAGCCCTCGTGTTGCGGGTTGTGTCTGCGAACTTGCAGAAATACCATAATGAATCGGCTGATCGTTTTGCAGTGCTGCTGTAGCATTATTCTCTCTACTTCTGATTTCACCATGTCGTATCCCGATTCTTGTAGATAACGGCATGTTGACGCGTTGCTGTTTTACGCTAGTAGGTAGGTTAGGCAATAGATCTAAACCTGTTTGTTCATTCAGTTCCGCCAGAGAAATGACATTGACTTGACCTGATGCATCATTAGGTGAGAAATAGACACCAGCGGCTTGCCGGCTCGGAAAATAAACCACTTTAAAAATATCTGATGGCACGAGGACATTGCCAATCTTTCG
>JASLFQ010000303.1 GCA_030150595.1 Aquirhabdus sp. | reverse complement strand
TGCTATGTGCTGACACAAGTAGCGCTCTCTGCATTATTAAATTCAAACGGGCAAGTGACACGAAATAAGATTAACCGCAATCGTGCAGATTTTGTGGTTCTGGATAAAGACTTCAATATCATCTCAATTGTTGAACTGGCTCAACCCGATCACAATGGCATTGAAGGAAAAACCAATGAGCATAACACCATGCTGATAGAAGCTGGATATCGAGTGATCAGGTATTCACACACGCCAGAAATAGAAAGAATAATAAGTGATTTTTCAAGAATCATGACTCCACCAAAACCAATCCAACCATCGCAACCAAAAGCTTCACTGGCAAACAACAAATTAATTTCAGATAAAGACAGTTTTTTTGATCATGATTACTAGATGAAGGTGGTAAATGTCATCCAAATGCTCGAAAATTGGGCAAATTAAATTTTAACAAAGATAGAAGTAGAAAATGACACAGTGATCAAAAGCACGAAACATCTTGAAGCAAAAAAAGGATTAGAAATGCAGCTCACTAAAATAGTCTTTTTAAATTTATGGGTGGTATTCATCGCAATGAATAATGCATCCGCAGATACATTGGTTTATCAATGCAAAATGAAAAATGGAAAGATTAATTTTACGGATCAACCTTGTAAAAAAGGTGAAATAGAGAAAAATCATAAAATAGTCAAAGGTCTAGCTAAAATTCACTCCATTACACCAAAATATACACCTGATGCACCAACTTCAAAACATTATCGATATGAAGAGAAAAGAGACTTTGATGAGATTGAACGAGAAAAAGAAACAGAACGCCAAAACGAATGGGATAACGCAGGATACATCATTGGAGTCACTCCACGCTACCACCCACACCCTCGGCCAAATGTTCACACTCCACCACCGTTATTTAAACCACCAATTCAATTTGCACCACCTTTGCAATAAATCTGAAAACTGGAATAAGTAAGTTGGACTAAAACATACTATGGTGTAGATAAACACCCTCACTCTATTTGCGCCCTATGCTGAAACGAGTAATATCAGATAATTGCACTTATTCATTCAGTTTCCTCAAAACTTATGTCTAAACACATCCGCCTAAATATGATTGTCAAAGACGAAGCAGCTGTGATTCGCCGCTGCCTTGCGTCAGTTAAACCGTGGATCAATTCTTGGGTCATTGTTGATACAGGCTCAACTGACGGCACTCAACAAATCATTCAACAGTTTATGCATGATGTACCAGGACAGTTGCTTGAGCGTCCATGGAAAAACTTTGGGTATAACCGCACCGAAGCCTTGCAGCTAGCACTCAGCGCAGACCTGCCCCTAGCCGATTATTTATTGTTTATTGATGCTGATGAAACTTTACTCGTCAAAGAAGGCTTTGAATGGTCACAATTAGCCGAAACTGCTTATTATTTTGAATGCCAATATGACCATTTACGCTATCAGCGCAACACCATGATTGCTACACGTATCCCGTGGACGTGGGAAGGTGTGTTGCATGAATATTTAACCAGTTCGGCTCCTCATTCTTGGCACACCTTGGCTGGGATGACCATTTTTGTACAACATGACAGCGCCCGTGCTAAAGATCCTAACACCTATTTAAAAGACATTGCCTTACTAGAGCAGGGTTTAAAAGACGAACCTCAAAATTTGCGCTATTTGTTTTATTTAGCGCAAAGCTATCACGATGCAGGTCAACTAGATAAAAGCCGTATCACCTATTTACAACGCGCTGCAGCAGGGGGATGGGAGGAAGAACGTTGGATGGCACAATTTAAGGCAGCGCAACTAACTGAACGCTTAAGCTTGCCATTAGATCAAATTTATATGGGTTACTTACAAGCATGGATGGCTAGACAACAACGCGCTGAACCATTATACGAGCTGGCAAGGATGTACAGGGGATTGCAAACATATGAAACGGCTTGCTATTTTGCAAAACAAGCGGTGAGTATTGCTAAACCCAATGATATTTTATTTGTGGATGACAGTGTTTATCGTTGGCGTGTGTTAGATGAATTGGCTATTTCTGCCACGTATTGCCCAGCTTATTTTGAGGCGGGCAAAGAGGCCATGTTACGTTTAATGCGCGAGCAACAATATCCTGCGACGGAACAATCTCGTTTAATGAATAATTTAAAGTTTTATACCACACCCTAGAGGGCAGAAATAAATAAATGGTGCGCCTGGCGGGATTCGAACCCACGACCACTGCCTTCGGAGGGCAGTACTCTATCCAGCTGAGCTACAGGCGCATTTAACGCGGCGCTCATCATAGGCAAAAAGCCAGACAAGGTAAAGTACGGATTGTCATTTGAAGAGACGATTATCTGCAATGGTAAATCGACTTGATCAAAACTCGTACTTTTACATCATTATGACTGCTGCGTATAAACATCTGACAAATCCAGATGTTTAATATTTTTTAGACAACTTTTTCAGTATAATTCCTAATCTCACTTTGTAAATTTTTCCATGTATTTACCTATCTCCCAAGAGATATTTTTTAAGTGACTTATTCATTAAAGTAACAACGAGAGATAGTCATGACTGATGCACTGGTTCTACGTAATTTAACCAAAACATACGGCAGCGGACTCCAAGCACTCAAAGGAATTGATCTTACCGTTGCCCAAGGTGATTTCTATGCCCTGCTTGGTCCCAACGGCGCGGGTAAATCGACAACCATTAGCATCATTAGCTCACTGACACTCAAGACCAGTGGCAGTGTGAACATTTTTGGCTACGATATTGATAAAGATTCGTCTAAAGCCAAACAATGTATCGGCGTCGTTCCGCAAGAGTTCAACTTCGGTATGTTTGAAAAAGTCTTTGATATTCTGGTCACACAAGCAGGCTATTACGGGATTCCACGCCACATTGCGATGGAACGTGCTGAAAAATATCTAATCAAACTCGGTCTATGGGAAAAACGCGACGTGCAAGCGCGCGTACTGTCTGGCGGGATGAAGCGACGTCTCATGATTGCACGCGCGATGGTGCATGAGCCGCGCATGTTGATTTTGGATGAACCGACGGCTGGGGTGGATATCGAACTACGCCGCTCAATGTGGGATTTCTTGACCGAACTCAATGCTCAAGGCACTTCGATCATTCTGACAACGCACTATCTGGAAGAAGCTGAAGTATTATGTAAGCGCATCGCCATTATCGATAAAGGTGAAATCAAAGAAGATACTGACATGAAGAGCTTATTGGCTTCTTTAAACGTCGAAACCTTTGTGCTTGATTTGCGCGAGCCACTGACAACGCTGCCATCATTGGATTTGCCAGGGATTACGCTTAAGCACGTTGATCCACACACCATTGAGCTGTCGCTGCAAAAGAATTACTCCTTAAATGATGCGTTTGGCATGCTCAGTCAACATGGCATTTTAATTTCCAGTATGCGCAATAAATCTAATCGACTTGAAGAGTTATTCGTCGGTTTGGTTGAAAAGAATTTAAAAGGATAAGTCATGAATCGCACACAGCTTTGGGTTGCATTTACAACGATTGTCATTAAAGAAGTTCGCCGTTTTATGCGTATCTGGCAACAGACCTTGTTACCACCTGCCATTACGATGACATTGTATTTCGTCATTTTTGGTAATTTGGTTGGCAGTCAAGTTCGCGCGGTGCATGGCGTGACCTATATGCAATATATCGTTCCTGGTCTCGTCATGATGGCGATTATTACTAACAGCTATTCAAACGTCGTTTCCAGCTTCTTTGGTGTGAAGTTTCAACGCTCCATTGAAGAGTTGCTCGTCAGCCCTGTGCCACACCATGTGGTTTTGCTTGGCTTTGTCATGGGCGGCGTTGTTCGTGGTTTGTTGGTTGCTGTGATCGTGACTATATTATCCTTATTTTTTACCCATCTCGAAGTTCATAGTATCGGAATTGTGGTCTTTACAGCCTTTGTGACTGCAGTCTTATTTTCCCTTGGTGGCTTTATTAATGCTGTCTATGCGCGCACATTTGATGATGTCAGTATCGTTCCGACCTTTGTTTTGACACCGTTGACCTATTTGGGCGGTGTGTTTTACTCGATGGATCAACTGTCTCCATTTTGGAAAACATTGTCGCTGATCAATCCAATCGTTTATATGGTCAATGCCTTCCGTTTCGGTATTCTCGGTATTAGCGATGTCAATGTTTGGGTATCCATGGGCATCATTAGTCTGTTCTGTGTCGGCATGTATTTCTTTGCTTATCGCCTCCTCCATCGTGGTACAGGAATGCGTGCATGAGTGTTCATGATTCAGCGCTTGGACAAGCAACTGACTATCCAACGCAATATGACTCCTCACTGCTATTTCCGATTGCACGCGCTGAAGGGCGCGCTGCATTAGGAACCTCGGCTCCTGCTTCCATTCGCGAAGGCGTGGATGTTTGGCACATCTTTGAATTGTCCTGGTTGGATGTGGCGGGTAAACCTGTTGTTGCCATTGGTCGTCTGACTGTTCCTGCACATTCGCCCTTTCTCATCGAATCCAAATCGCTGAAGCTGTACTTTAATAGTCTTAACTTTGCGATTTTTGCAAATGAAACCGCACTGATTGAGTTAGTTGTACAAGACCTATCAAAGACTGCGGGTACACAAATTCAATTTGAACTATTAAATGTTGACGCTCTGGCAACCCATTTACCGTATGGCATTTGCCTAGACAGCCTAGACATGACTGTCCCAGCGATGCCGAATGAACCTGATGCACATTTATTAAAACTCGATTCGACTGCAAATGAGATCGTCGAAGAAACCCTATATTCAAACTTACTACGTAGTAATTGTCCTGTGACTGGACAGCCTGATTGGGGCACGATTTTTATTCGCTACCGCGGTTCAAAGCTCTGTCAAAATAGCCTATTGACCTATATCATCTCATATCGTCAACACAGCGGTTTTCATGAGCAATGCGTCGAACAAATATTTGCCGACATTTGGCAGCACATGAAACCTGAGTTGCTTGCGGTACATGCACAATATACCCGTCGTGGTGGTTTGGACATTAATCCATGCCGTAGTTCTGATCCACGTTGGCTCCCGCAAGTCACACGGCTGGCTCGACAGTAATCGCTCCAAAGACGCGAAAAAAACGAATAAATATTCACAAATAGTCATCTTGATCATTGTCGATTACTCAACCATGATGTATAAACTGACCCTACTCTCATTGATGTGAAAAAAGGAATTCTTCATGACCGCTTACTTTGGCTTTACGCCCTCTGAAACCCTGAAAAACAATATTGAAACAGCACTCAGCCAAGCAAAAGCGAACTCCGGCGAACCGCTTTATATTATCC
>JASLFQ010000106.1 GCA_030150595.1 Aquirhabdus sp. | reverse complement strand
ATCAATACATTGCGAATATTAGATTCGTAAATTTGTGCAAGCGGTTGATTGTTAATCATTCTAAGTAAAATATCTTTCGTGTCGACATAACCGACAACAGTATCAATCGTTTGATCACACACTAGAAATTTTGAATGGGGATGTGCAGCAATTTTTTGTTTAAGACTGTCACTATTTTCTTTGAGCGTGAAAAAAATAATGCTTTCACGTGACGTCATTGACGATGGGACTGTGCGTGATTCGAGTTCAAAGACGTTTTCAATGAGATGAAATTCTTGTTTATGAATGGCGCCAGTTTGCGCGCCTGCATCAACCATGGCGTAAATGTCGTCATAGGTAATGGCGTCGTTGCGCACTGTTGAAATATTGAATAGTTTGAAAAGGATATTCGCCGAACCGTTGATTAAGAAAATCAGTGGCGTACAGATTCTGATGAAAAATAATAATGGTCCGACCAGTCGAATAGAGACTTGTTCAGGTGCCGTCATTGCAATGCGTTTCGGCATGAGATCAGCAAATAAAATAAACAGTGATGTGACAAACACAAAGGACAGCATAAAGCTGATTGAGCCGAGCAAGTTGCCGTTGTAGAACCGACTAATAAAATATTGAATATAGGGCGTAAATGCAGCCTGACCTAAAATCCCGCCCAAAATCGCAACTGCATTTAAGCCAATTTGTGCGGCAGCAAAAAAATTACCCGCTTGATCTTGGATGGTCAGCACTTTCTGTGCATCCAATTTGCCTTCAGCGAATAGAAGTTGCAGTTTGATTTTGCGTGCTGCAGCGATGGAGATTTCTGACATGGATAGGAACGCACTGCATGCGACCAAAATACCGATGACCAAAAAATTATTGAACAAGCTCACAGCGAATCCTTTTTTAATGTGTTTTGATCAAGAAGTTGTTTGTCATACGTTGTTTTAAAGACTTGTTATCACAGCACAAAAAACTTTTAATCGACAAGCGAACAACAAGAACAGTTGTCGAATTAGTATACTACGAACAATGACTTTGCCGAAGCTGTTATAATGACGTTTACATTGCATTACACGCGGTTTCGATGTGTTGTGCGATCACGCCTTGATTGATGAGCATCCTATGTCTTTAGTGGTAAATACTGTTTCTACAAAACCGTCAGAAAACACCCCAGATTCGTTAAAAAAACAACCTGTTAGTTCCGTCACATTTGCACAATTAGGTTTGTCGCCTAAGATTGTGCGTGCGCTAGAAGCCCAAGGTTATACCTCGCCAACGCCTATTCAAGTTGAAGCGATTCCTGCCGTTATCGCAGGTCGTGATTTATTGGCAGCTGCACAAACTGGTACAGGAAAAACAGCGGGTTTTACCTTACCAATCCTTGAGTTGTTGTCTCGCGTTGATTTTTCACGCGTTAATCATAAGGCAAAAATCCGCACATTAATTTTGACGCCAACACGCGAACTTGCTTCACAAGTTGAAGAAAGTGTACGTACTTATGGTCAACACCTTGATGTGAAATCATTGGTGATCTTCGGCGGTGTGAACATCAATCCGCAAAAAGATAAGCTGAATCGCCGTGTCGATATTTTGGTGGCGACACCAGGTCGTTTGCTGGATCATATCGGTCAGAAAACCATTGATTTGTCAGGTGTTGATACACTGGTTCTCGATGAAGCAGATCGTATGTTGGATATGGGCTTTATTCGTGATATTCGTCGTATTTTGCCGTTATTGCCAAAAACCCGTCAGAACCTATTGTTTTCTGCAACGTTCTCACAAGAGATCAAAACGCTTGCTGCTGGCATTTTGAATGATCCTGTTTATATCGAAGTCGCGAAACAAAATGCGCCTGCTGAATTGGTTAGCCAAGTCGTGCATCCAGTTGATCGTGAACGTAAACGTGCACTACTTGAGCATTTGATTACGACGAATCGCTGGGAACAAGTGCTGGTCTTTGCGCGTACCAAACATGGCTCTAATCGCTTGGCTGAGCAACTGGATAATGCGGGTATTCCTGCGATGGCGATTCATGGCAATAAAAGCCAAGCTGCGCGTGAACGTGCGCTAAGTGAGTTTAAAGCGGGTCGTCTGCGTGTGTTGGTTGCAACCGATATTGCGGCACGTGGGATTGATATCGATCAATTACCGCATGTGGTTAATTATGAACTACCGACCACGTCTGAAGATTATGTACATCGGATCGGACGTACTGGTCGTGCAGGAATGTCAGGTGAAGCGTGTTCATTGGTTTGTATCGATGAACTTGGGCTGCTGTCGAATATTGAAAAGCTGATGAAGCGTAAACTTGAACAGCGCGTAATCAAAGGTTTTGAAGTTGATCCAAAGATCAGAGCAGAACCGCTACGTAAACCACAAGTTGCACGTCCACCGCGCAATCCACGTAGTAACTTGGGTGGCGCAGCTAAACCTGCTGGTCAGAAGCCTAAACCGCAAGGCACATCGCCACATTCTGGTCATGCCAACCATGCTGGACAGCGTCGTCGCAGTTCAGGTTCTGGTAGCTAATTGATTTTTTTGAATCAATTTTGATAGTTAGCAATAGTGTAGGGGCGTACCCTTGTGGTCGCCCTTTTCGGATTCTAAAACAACGTCAAAAGCGGGCAACCACAAGGGTAGCCCCTACATTCGTTTTTTTAATGATGGATTTGAATAAATAACTAGCTCATTGAGCTTGTCGAAATGTGCGTTTTCGGAAACGATGACGGTTTATATATTCACTTCAATAGGCGAAGTAGAACTTCAATTTATGAGTGGCGGATGCTACCCATCCCGACCTAAACCCCTTACACTATCTGCTATTCATTTATTCACCTATTTCAATGCCATTGGCACTATGACGGATACAAAATGTTAGACCCTAAATTACTTCGCACCCAACTTGATGTGGTTAACGCAGCACTCGCTAAACGTGGTGGATTACAGTTGGATTCTGCACTTTGGTCTTCGCTGGAAGCGCGCCGTAAAGATTTGCAAGGACGGACTGAAGCGTTGCAGGCCGAGCGTAATAATGGTGCCAAAGAAGTTGGTCAGATCAAAAAAGCAGGTGGCGATGCCAGCGAATTGATGGCGCGTATGCAGGCGGTTGGTGAAGAAGTGAAACGCGTTGAAGCCGAATTCGATGCACTGCAAACAGAAATCGAAACGCATGCGATGAGCATTCCAAACCTGCCTGATGAATCTGTGCCTGTTGGCGCGGATGAAAAAGATAATGTGGAAGTGCTTAAGTGGGGAACACCACGTAGTTTTGATTTCCCTATCAAAGACCATACTGATATTGGCGAAAGCATGGGCGGTTTGAACTTTGCCAAAGCCACAGAAATTACAGGTTCACGTTTCAATGTATTGAAAGGTCCTTTGGCGCGTTTACAACGTGCGTTGGCGCAGTTCATGGTTGATTTTCATACGGAACAACATGGTTATACCGAAGTTTACGTACCACTTTTGGTCAATGCGGAAAGCTTAAAAGGCACGGGTCAACTTCCTAAGTTTGAAGAAGATTTATTTAAGCTTGAAGGTGAAAAAACCTATTATCTGATTCCAACTGCTGAAGTGCCTGTGACCAATTTGGTGCGTGATGAAATCATTGATGAGAAGACGTTACCGCTGAAATTCGTTGCACATACACCGTGTTTCCGTAGCGAGGCGGGTTCGTATGGTCGTGATACACGTGGTTTGATTCGTCAGCATCAATTTGAAAAAGTGGAATTGGTTCAAATCGTTAAACCAGAAGATGCGGCGCAAGCATTGGAAACCTTAACAGGTCATGCCGAAGCGATATTGAAAGCGTTAGAACTGCCATATCGTAAAGTATTACTGTGTGGCGGCGATATGGGCTTTTCAGCAGCGAAGACTTACGATTTAGAAGTGTGGTTGCCAAGCCAAGATACTTATCGTGAGATTTCAAGCTGTTCGATGTTTGGTGATTTCCAAGCACGTCGTATGAAAGCACGCTTTAAATCAGATAAGAAAACTGAGTTTGTGCATACCTTAAATGGTTCAGGTTTGGCAGTCGGTCGTACCTTATTGGCATTGATGGAAAATCATCAACAAGCGGATGGCTCGATTGCAATTCCAGTTGCACTGCGTCCTTATTTACGCGGTCTTGAATCGATTAAATAATTGCTTTGTTGAATGGTCTCATTCAGTTTAAGTGACATATTTAATATTAGAATAACGAGGAGGCGTAAGGCCTCCTTATTCGTAACGGATGTTTGTATTTGGGGACTCTCGTGGATGTTTTACCAATTGCGCTTAAGCTAACCAATCAATTGTGTTTGATTGTGGGCGGGGGAAAGATTGCGCGGCGTAAGGCTGAGTTATTGGTGCAGGCTGGTGCACAGCTCGATGTGCTTGCGATAGACGTTGTGCCTGAATTGGATAGCATGGCTAAGGATAGTGGTGGAAGTGTTTATTTAGAGCATTACTCATCCAACTTTGACTTGCAACAATATCGTCTTGTGATTGCCGCGACCGATGATGCCGCAGTTAATCAGCGTATTTTTCATGATTGTGAAGCGCAGCGGATTCTGGTGAATTC
>JASLFQ010000094.1 GCA_030150595.1 Aquirhabdus sp. | reverse complement strand
GAAAAAATAACTTTCTTGCAGTCGGTGACATCCGCGTTTCTTTGAGACGAGCATGATTAACGAGATACAAAATCATTGCCTGACCAAACTCAACCATACGATTTTCATTGAGTAGATGCAGGGCTTCTTCCATTAACATTTGCCAGCTCTTACGGGTCTTTTGCATCACACCCATCAGCACCAAACGTTCCATTTTTTCTGGGTTCTGCGCTGCAAAATTCGCAGCAATCACAGAACCTAATGACATCCCCATCATCGACAATTTATTGAGATGAACTTCGTTTGCCCACTGCCCTAAGACCGCCGCCAAATGATCAATATCTAAATCTAATGCAAGCTCGCCTGTGAGTGTATTTACAACTTGGTCATTACTGCCTAGTGATGGCAAATCAACCAAAACAACAGAACCCGCTTCAAGCAACGGCTCAACACAATATTTATAAGAGTTAAAATTCTGAAATGCGCCACCTAAAATGACGACTGGAGGCAAATGACGCGTACGCTCATCCGCAAAAGCAAGGAATTCAATTTTCCAGCCATTAATCCAATGGACACGAGGAGGAGCTTTGAGGGCACCGCGAGTATACTGATCAAAAAATGGAAAGTTATCATTGCTCTGCACAACGTCGTCCATGAAATGCTGAATTCCTAGTAATGGTTTCGACTCATTCTGCAAAGAAACACTTCTTACAGCACTCATCATTGTGCTCTCCATATTTTCCACTTAGAGACAATCCATTTGTCTATGGGTCTATCTATTTCTTAGCATAGTAGCATACTTCCTACCGTTAGAATATCGGTACTCAGTACACTTCAGCGGACTAAAAGTCTACTTTATCAGTCAAGCTTCTTTCAAGCCTGAATTAAGACGCACAGAATAGATTTAAAGCACATTTGTGTCCACCTATTTCAATCGACACGCAAACATCCTCTACTTGTGCTCGAAAATTGTTATAATTACAAATCTATTTTCTCATCGCGGTATCTGTCATGAATCAGGTCGTTAATCAGTCGCACGTCGCACAAGCTCAAACCATCGAACAAATGATGACGACGCTTGGTTTGCAGGCGCGCGCAGCATCGCGAGTTCTTGCAGGCGCGACCACACAACAAAAAAATGCTGCACTTGAAGCAATTTACCGTGAACTTCAAGATCAGCAAGCAACTGTTCTAGCGGCTAATGCCATTGATATGGAAAATGGCCGTACCAACAATCTTGATGCAGCCTTACTGGATCGCCTCGAACTCACGCCTGCTCGCTTCAATGGCATGCTCGAAGGTTTACGTGATGTGACAGCTTTGGCTGACCCAATTGGTGCCATTACCGACCTCACCTACCGTCCGTCGGGTATTCAGTTGGGCAAAATGCGTGTGCCTCTCGGCGTCGTCGGCATGATTTACGAATCACGTCCAAATGTCACACTGGAAGCAGCCTCACTTGCGCTGAAATCTGGCAATGCCATTATTTTGCGCGGCGGCTCAGAAGCTTTTCACTCCAATCAAGCGATTGCAAAAAGCATTCAAGCAGGTTTGAAAGCGGCGAACTTACCTGAAGCCAGCGTACAAGTGATTAACACACCTGATCGTGCTGCCGTTGGTCTGCTCGTGACGATGAGTGAATATGTCGATGTGATTATTCCACGTGGCGGCAAAGGCTTAATTGAACGTATTAGCCGTGAAGCACGTGTACCTGTGATTAAGCACTTAGATGGTAATTGCCATGTATTTGTTGAGCGTCAAGCAGATTTGGTTAAAGCATTACCAATTTGCCTCAACTCCAAAACACATCGTTATGGTGTGTGTAATGCGATGGAAACATTGCTGGTCGATGCTCCAGTTGCTGCCGAATTCTTACCGAAAATTGCGGCGCTTCTTCGTGAGAAAGGCGTTGAGTTACGCGGTGATGAGACGACATGTCGCATTTTGAGCGATGCAGTGCCTGCAACTGAACAAGATTGGTATGAAGAATATCTTGCCCCAGTTCTGGCGATTAAAGTCGTTGACGGACTAGATGAAGCCATTACGCATATCAATCACTATGGTTCGCATCATACCGACGTCATTCTGACTGAAAATTATGCCAAAGCGCGTCGCTTCCTCAATGAAGTTGACTCAAGCTCCGTCATGATCAACGCATCAAGCCGTTTTGCCGATGGCTTTGAATATGGTCTAGGTGCTGAAATTGGTATTTCCACCGACAAAATTCATGCGCGCGGCCCTGTCGGTTTGGAAGGTTTGACTTCGCAAAAATGGATTGTGCTTGGCGATGGACAGATTCGCGTCTGATCTAATCAGAAGTTCCATATTCACATGACGCCCTATAAGTTTCTTGTAGGGCGTTTATTTTTATGGCCAATCAAATTAATAATAATTATAAAACAACAGTATAGAAAAAATATTGCAACTCAATTGGCATTTTTGATCACCTGATTTATTGAATGATCGAAAATGCGCTGTACAACATACGGCCACTCCTGTAAAAATTGACCTTATGAATTGCCTGATGTACCGAAGGCAAAACTAGAGCAATTCCGATCTTTTCAGAACCTACTCTCGCTTTGCAAAACAATAAAAATTTATCGAACCCATCATTTATTAAACAAATAAATTGACTGGATAGAGATTTTTTTGTGCAGCGAAATATCCAAGGATCAACGACACCGTATGGATGTTAAATATTTAGAGCAATATGTTCACAGCCACATCCCGCTGACAAAAGCGATGGGTATTGAAGTGCGCGAAGCAAATGATGACAAAGTCGTTTTGTTTGCGCCTTTAGAGCCTAATATCAATCATATGCACACGATTTTTGGCGGCAGTGCATCCACTGTTGCGATTCTGGCTGCATGGTGTTTGGTATTTACCAAGATGGAGTTGCAAGGATTATCGGGGCATATAGTCATTCATAAAAACTCCATGCTCTATGAAAAACCTATTTCAGGTGGGTTTAACGCGATTGCACAGCATCTCGATGAAAAAGCATGGTCAAAATTGGTTAATGCATTGGCGAGACATCGGATGGCTCGAATTAAAGTACATTCTGTTCTCGAATTTGATGGCAAACAGGTCGGTCATTTAGAAGGAGAGTTTGTGGTTTTACCCACAAATGACTAAGATGTCGTTGAATTGAAATCAACGAGAAATGATGATGCTGAATCACGAAGCGCAAATACAACCCAAGATTCCTGGAAAAGTAAAAATCGTGTTTTGTATCATCGCGATATTCTCTTTTATTTGTGTTTTCATAGTTTGGTATAAAACAACGACAATCATCAACAGTTCGCGCGATTATCAACCTATCGCCGTTGCGGCGATGCAGAAAGAATGTGCGCTTCATTGTGCACAATATGGGCTGACCCAGAAGGATTTCATTGGTCCAAAATTAGAACATGCGACTGTCGAAAATCATGTTTCGAGCTATCTATTTTCTTGGAATGCATCACGTAAAAATATGCAATTAGCCGTATTTCTAAGTTCTACGGGTTCAGTGGCAAATACACAAATTAAAACACAGTGGATTTCTTTAGGAACACAGTGATTAGAGAATTCGGGGCGGCATTTCCGCCTCGAATTGGGTTTAGATTTTAATTTGC
>JASLFQ010000080.1 GCA_030150595.1 Aquirhabdus sp. | reverse complement strand
TGATTCAAGGGACAAATGTGGTCAATGTACCTTTGACAAGTAATCGAGTGAATTTAACTGACTTTCAGCGGTTGACGGGGCGGTGGACTATGCCTACTGGTTTTACGCCAGAGTTTATCGAAGTTTCAGCAACAGCAGGTGGGCAATCTGTCGTACAGCGATTTGCTTGGGAGCGCGGTGCACCGCAGACTAATACGTCTCTCGTTGCGACACCAAGTCCAAATACGACAGCAGTAAAATCAGTTTCTTAGTAAATAGAATATTACGATTTTTGTTCATATTGAAGAATGTGAGTGAATGATGAAAATTTCTCGATGTGGTTTCAAAAGTGGAGCAGTGATGAGTGATGATGAGCAGTAGTAATCTGAGAGCACGTCGAAATAAACCAAACAAATTTGCATACAAAGCCAACAAATCTGCGTCTTTTTTTGTCATTCCCCCTGTCGCATTTTCGGTTTCTGATTGGTTTACTCAATACGCTGTAGAGCCATTTGATTGGCATCATCCTTGCACATCTTCTATGAATACGCTTGATTTAGTCATGTCTGAAAATGATGGTGATCATCAAGAGCAACATGAAAGCGATGTTGCGACTGCGACGCCTGAGCTTGCTAGACCACCATTTTACGCTGTGGTCTTGTTTAATGATGATTACACCCCCATGGAGTTTGTAATACTGGTATTACAACAATACTTTGGTCTTGATCTTGACCGTGCGACTGAAGTGATGTTATCTGTACACTATGAAGGAAAAGGTGTTGCGGGGGTATATCCTCGTGATATTGCAGAAACTAAAGCGCAACTAGTGAATCGTCACGCGCGTGCGGAAGGTCATCCTTTATTGTGCCAAATTGAACCACAACCGATTTAAGATTTACTTACTTTTAGGTGAAGTCATTTTCTGGTTTAGGGTTTATGATTGTTGAGTAATATAAAAGATTAATGATGATTCAAGGATTGAATTTTCACAGGAGTTGGGGAGTTTGAATACGAATGAAATGATTCATTTATCATCGTATTTGAACAACAACAGTTGTCTAACTAAGCTGCAATTTATGTTGCAAATGAGGTCATTATGCTGAGTCGACATCTCGAAGTTTCTTTACGTCTTGCCGTGACTATGGCGAGACAGAAACGTCATGAGTTTTTGACGATTGAGCACCTATTGCTCTCGTTACTGGAAAATGACTCTGCGGTTAATGCACTAAAAGCGTGCGGCGCAGATATTCCAGTTTTACGGCAAGAGCTTAATGAATATATTGAGCAAAATACGCCCAAACTCCCAGCGACGAGCGAACAAGCTCCTCATGCAACCGATAGTT
Organism: Aquirhabdus sp.; assembly: GCA_030150595.1. GTDB lineage: Bacteria > Pseudomonadota > Gammaproteobacteria > Pseudomonadales > Moraxellaceae > Aquirhabdus. The sequence continues at coordinate 4,093 of JASLFQ010000080.1, read as the reverse complement.
TTGATCGCATCCTTCAACGTGCAATTTTTCACGTGCAATCTTCGGGTGGTGGTAATCGCCCTGTAGAAGGCGCTGATGTGCTTGTCGCGATGTATTCAGAGCGGGATAGCCTTGCAGTTTACTTGTTGAAGAAACAACAAGTAAATCGACTTGATCTGACCCAATATTTGTCTCATGGCACGCGCAAAGACGAAGAAAGTTCACAGGATGGCGCGGTCGATAGCGAGCAAGAAGAAGATGTGACTCCAAGTTCATCAAAGAGTCCACTGCAATTGTATACCGTTAACCTGAATGAGCAGGCTGCGGAAGGGCGGACGGATCCTTTGATTGGTCGTGAAAAAGAAGTTGAGCGTGCTGCTCAAATCTTGAGTCGCCGCCGCAAAAATAATCCACTGCTGGTCGGTGATCCTGGCGTCGGTAAAACTTCGATTGCTGAAGGTTTAGCATGGTTGATTGTCAACGGTAAAGCCCATCAACCTTTAGAACAAGCTGTTGTCTATAGTTTGGACATTGGTTCGCTGATTGCGGGTACAAAATATCGCGGTGATTTTGAAAAACGCGTCAAACAATTGCTTGATGAGTTGAAGAAACAACCGAATGCGATTCTGTTTATTGACGAAATCCATATGATTATTGGTGCTGGTTCATCAATGGGCAGCACGATGGACGTCTCGAATTTGATTAAACCAGCGTTGGCAAATGGTACATTGCGTTGTATCGGTTCAACAACGTATCAAGAGTATCGTCAGGTCTTTGAGAAAGACCATGCACTGTCTCGGCGCTTCCAAAAGGTCGATGTCACAGAGCCGAGTGTTGCTGATACGATCGCAATTCTCAAAGGTCTGCGTTCACGCTTTGAAGATTTTCATGGTGTGACGTATACCGATGCGGCATTGAGCGCGGCGGCTGAGTTGGCTGCTAAACATATTCAAGAGCGGTTCTTACCAGATAAAGCGATTGATGTTGTCGATGAAGCAGGTGCATTCCAACGTTTACAACCAGTCACTACAGAGAAAAAAGTGATTGATGTGGCTGAGGTTGAAGCAATCGTTGCCAAGATGGCACGTATTCCGCCTAAAGTCGTTTCAACCGATGATAAGAGCGTTCTGTTGAATTTGGAACGCGATTTGAAACGTGTGGTCTTTGGTCAAGATCAAGCGATTCATGCACTTGCAGCAGCGATTAAGCTGTCACGTGCTGGCTTGAAAGCACCTGAAAAACCAGTTGGCTCGTTCATGTTTGCAGGTCCAACAGGCGTGGGTAAAACCGAGGTCACTCGTCAGTTGGCGAATGTGTTGGGTATCGAGTTGGTTCGTTTCGATATGTCTGAGTACATGGAGCGTCATACGGTTTCTCGTTTGATCGGTGCGCCTCCAGGCTATGTTGGTTTCGATCAAGGTGGCTTGCTCACCGATGCCATTAACAAGCATCCGCATTGCGTATTGTTGCTTGATGAAGTTGAGAAAGCACATCCAGAGGTATTTAATCTACTTCTGCAAGTCATGGATCATGGCACGCTGACTGATAATAATGGTCGTAAAAGCGATTTCCGTCATGTGATCTTAGTGATGACCACTAATATTGGTGCAGAAAGCATGAGTCGTTCGAGCATGGGCTTTACGCAACAAGATCATAGTCATGATAACCAAGAGATTATGAAGAAAGCGTTCTCGCCTGAATTCCGTAATCGTTTAGATGCCGTGATTCAGTTTGCACCATTGCCAACCAGTGTCGTTGATTCGGTGGTTGATAAGTTCTTGGTCGAATTGCAAGCGCAGTTGGACGATAAGAAAGTGCTGCTTGAAGTGGATGAAGATGCGCGTCTGTGGCTGGCCGAGCGTGGTTATGATCGCCTAATGGGTGCTCGTCCAATGCAACGCCTGATTCAAGAAGAACTGAAGAAACCTTTGGCTGAGAAAATCTTGTTTGGTGAGTTGGCAGAAAACGGCGGTACTGTGCGTGTTCATGTTGGTGAGCGTGATGGTAAGTCTGCGCTTGTGCTTGAAGTGGCGAAGCAAAATGAGCCTGAACCTGCTTAATGATCTGATTGTTATGTGATTAAACAAAAACCCGTCCTTGGATGGGTTTTTGTTTAATATAGACCAGCATTGATGTTCTATTGAAATGGAAAAGTTTTATGTACACGATCTACGGGATTAAAAATTGCAGCACAATGAAAAAGGCATTCACCTTACTGGATGAGCTGGGCGTCAAATATACATTTCACGATTATAAGAAATCAGGAATTGATGCAAATACACTGCAGCAATGGGTTGATACTTTGGGCTTGGATATGGTCATAAACCGTAAAGGAACGACTTGGCGTGGTTTATCCGAAGCGGAGCAAGCTGAAGCCAATACTGTGGAGGGTGCAATTCAGCTCATGCAAAACAAAACCAGTGCGATCAAACGTCCAATTTTATCCGATGGAAAAGGATTGTTGATTTGTGGCTTTATTGAAGATGAATATTGCAAATTGGCATAAATTTATAAATCATTGTTGTTTTTTGACATGGCTTGTTGTCAAATGCTGCTATTAAATACGACCTATCCAAAATGTGCTTAGATTTGATCTAAATTAGGAATTTTATGAAAATTTTCTCTACTAATACAATTAAAGTTCCTCATGATATTGCCAGCGTGACACGAATTGGTGAGGGCGAAGTTGCGCCTGAACTTGCGGGTATGACGCCGATGCAAGTTGATCATATCTGGCATGCGGTCGAGTCATTATATCTGACAGGCAATCATCCGATGCTCTCGATCTGTTTGCGTAGACAAGGCAAGATTGTACTGAATCGGACGATTGGTCATGCGCGTGGCAATGGCCCAGATGATTCAGTCAACACACCGAAATTGATTGCAACGCCTGATACGCCTGTATGTTTGTTCTCGGCATCGAAAGCCGTTACAGCGATGTTGGTACACCTTCTCAGTGAACGCGGTGAAATTGACCTTTTAGACCCTGTAAGTCAGTATATTCCTGAATATGGCGTGAATGGTAAACGTCGTGCGACGATTTTGCATTTGCTTGCACATCGTGGTGGTGTTCCTCATCTAAAGGGCGATGTCACACCTGAATTATTATTTGATAAAGAAGAAGTGGTCAGAAGACTTTGCGCAGCGGAGCCTGTTTCTCCGTCAGGTTATCGTATGGCATATCACGCAGTGACTGCAGGTTATATTCTGGGTGAACTCGTTGAGCGCGTATCAGGACAATCACTGAAGGATTTCCTGCAAGACAATATTGCCAAGCCAATGGGCATGAATTGTTTTAATTATGGTTTAGCACCAGAGTTTCGCGATCAGGTTGCTATGAATAGCGCGACAGGCATGTACCCAATGCTTGGAACGAATACCTATTTGAAGCATGTGTTAGGCGGTGATTTAGACCTTGCTGTGAATGTGACCAATGATCCGCGTTTCATGGATACGATCTGTCCAGCGGGTAATCTGTTTACGACGACAGAGCAAGCAGGTCGTTTCTTTGAGATGCTGCTCAATGGCGGTTCATACAATGGTGTGAAGATTTTTGATCCAAAAACCGTATTGCGTGCGACGATTGAAAGTTCGCGTATGTCGATCGATACAACGCTTCTCGCACCAATGCGCTATAGCACTGGGTTTATGTTGGGTGCGAATCCAGTTGGATTATTTGGTCCAATGACGGCACATGCATTTGGTCATTTGGGATTCTCTAATATTTTCTGTTGGGCAGATCCACAACGTGATATTAGCGTTTCAATTTTGAGTACAGGTAAATCTGTGGTTGGCACACATTTGCCAGCTCTAGGTAATTTGTTGTATCAGATTTCTGCGAATTGTGACAAGTTGCATACCAAAGATCGTCGTTCAGTGTTTGGTTATGATTTGGCTCACATTCATGTGGCACATTGATATTAAAAAAGTTTACTGAGCGGAGTTGACGTGAATGCTATCTGTTCATTTCAACTCAGCTCAATGAACTGTTCAGCTGTTTTACTTAATTTAAAAAGCAGGGAAGTCAAATGATTATAGTTCATCACCTGAATAACTCACGTTCACAGCGTATTTTGTGGTTACTTGAAGAGTTGGGTTTACCTTACGAAATAAA
>JASLFQ010000044.1 GCA_030150595.1 Aquirhabdus sp. | reverse complement strand
CACTGAGTACAGTGATGGATGCGGTTGTTTTAAACGGCGTAGTGATGGATGGTGTCGTGGCTTGATTCGATGGGTTATAGACCAGTTTGCCGCCAGTCAATTGTCCAAGTGGCAACCATGTTGTCATGCCTTCGTGCCATGCAAGATCAGTCAAGACGATCTGGGTGTTGGCGAGCATCGCATTGACTTGTTCAAGGGTGTATGGACCAGCTTGTTCGTTGTTACGGGCTAGGTAGATTTGCATATGTTCGTGCCTGATTTCTCTATGTCTTCATCGAAGATTAAGCATGTATTCGATGGTTTCTGGTATTGATTGTAATGAACAAAAAGCCCGTATGTACGAGCCTTTTGTATTGGATTTTGTTATGACGCAATAAAACCTTATTTCTTTAAACCTGTTTGATTTTGTGCCAAGAAGAACCACGTGTCGAGCACTGAATCTGGATTCAATGAGACAGAGTCAATCCCTTGCTCCATGAGCCATAGTGCCAAATCAGGATGATCTGAAGGACCTTGACCACAGATACCAATGTATTTTCCAGCTTTGCGACAGGCTGAGATTGCCATGGATAACAATGCTTTAACAGCGTCATCGCGTTCATCAAAAAGGTGAGAGACAATACCAGAGTCACGATCTAAACCTAGTGTCAGCTGTGTCAGGTCGTTTGAGCCGATTGAGAACCCATCAAAATGTTCTAGGAATCTTTCAGCCAGCAGGGCATTCGTTGGCAACTCACACATCATGATCACGCGTAAGCCATTTTCACCACGACGCAATCCATTCTGTGCAAGTAATTCAATGACGCGAGCTGCTTCACCAACAGTACGCACAAATGGGATCATAATTTCGACATTAGTCAAACCCATTTCATCGCGTACTTTTTTCAGCGCACGACATTCAAGTTCGAAGCAGTCACGGAAATTATCAGAAACGTAGCGACTTGCACCACGGAAACCGAGCATTGGATTTTCTTCTTCAGGCTCGTAGAGTTTTCCGCCGATCAAGTTGGCGTATTCATTCGATTTGAAGTCTGACATCCGTACGATGACTGGTTTATCTGCAAAAGAAACGGCGAGGGTAGAAATCCCTTCAACGAGTTTCTCAACAAAGAAATCAACGGGTGTTGCATAACCCGCAGTACGTGCCAATACGGCTGCACGTGTTTCACGTGGCAGGCTGTCAATGTTAATCAATGCCTTTGGATGCACACCGATCATACGGTTGATAATAAACTCTAAGCGTGCCAAGCCAACACCTTGATTTGGAATTTGTGCAAAATCAAATGCACGATCAGGATTACCCACGTTCATCATGATTTTGAATGCAAGTGGCGGCATGGAGTCGATTGAGTTCTTTTGAACTTCAAAGTCTAAAGCACCTTCGTAGATATAACCTGTATCGCCTTCAGCACATGATGCAGTGACTTCACTGCCATCGACTAATACTTCAGTTGCATTCCCACAACCGACAATCGCAGGAACACCCAATTCACGCGCAATGATTGCTGCATGGCAAGTACGACCACCACGATTGGTGATGATTGCTGAAGCACGTTTCATCACAGGCTCCCAATCAGGATCAGTCATGTCAGAGACTAAAACGTCACCATTTTGGAGTGTATCCATTTCTTTAATCGAGTTGACGATACGTACGCGACCAGAACCGATGCGTTGACCAATTGAGCGACCTTCACATAATACAGTGCCTTTCTGCTTAAGCAGGTAGCGCTCCATCGTGCCAACGTTTTGGCGGCTTTTTACTGTTTCTGGACGTGCTTGAACGATGTACAATTTGCCGTCTTCACCGTCTTTTGCCCATTCGATATCCATTGGCGACTGATAGTGCTTTTCAATAATCAGTGCTTGTTTAGCGAGTTCAACCAGCTCTTGGTCATTCAAAGAAAATTTGAGGCGATCAGCTTTGTCCACATCAACGACAACAGTTGATTGTCCAGTCACACCACTATCACCATAAATCATTTTTTGATGTTTGCTGCCTAGATTGCGGCGAACAATCGCATGTTTACCTTTTTCGAGTAATGGTTTCGATACATAGAACTCATCTGGATTGACTGCACCTTGTACAACGGTTTCACCCAAGCCATATGCCGCAGTGATAAAGACCACATCACGGAAACCTGATTCAGTATCGAGAGTAAACATCACTCCAGCTGCACCAGTTTCGCTACGCACCATGCGTTGAATACCTGCAGAGAGTGCGACGCCTTGATGCTCGTAACCTTGATGAACACGATAAGCGATTGCGCGATCATTAAACAGCGATGCAAATACTTCTTTAATCGCAATGAGTACGTTATCGATGCCACGGATATTCAGGAAAGTTTCTTGTTGTCCCGCAAATGATGCATCTGGTAAATCTTCAGCAGTCGCACTTGAGCGAACTGCAACAGCAATATCAGGATTTCCTGCCGATAATTCAGCAAAGGCACGACGCACATCTTGTTCTAATTCTGGCGTAAGTGGCGTTTCAATGACCCATTGGCGAATTTGTGCGCCTGTTTTAATCAAAGCTTGTACATCATCGACATTGAGATTTTTCAAAACAGATTGGATACGTGCATTCAGACCACTTTGTTCTAAAAAATCACGGAATGCTTGTGCGGTTGTTGCAAATCCACCTGGAACACTGACACCAGCGCCTGCAAGGTGGCTGATCATTTCGCCTAAAGACGCATTTTTGCCCCCGACGCGGTCAATGTCATTTTTGCCGAGTTTGGCGAGGTCTATTACACGTGCTTCCAAGATTGTAACTCCCAAGTTAGTTTTAGCAGATGATGCTGCTAGCGAGAAATTCGCTCATGTTCCGATGCGAATAACGGGGTGATTCAAAAACTGTTTCTAAAAAACTATAGTTGCCTAATAAAAGCTAAGCTATTTTAATAGGATAATGGTTAAACAGCTATCAGCTTTATAACTGAGTAATGCAACCTAATCCGTGTTAAGTCTTTTTAAAAAGTAATTCTCGATCAGTCCAGTTCAATGTACTTGAAACTGAGAGTGATGCAGTAAAAAATTAGGCTCTACTATAAGGCCTATGACATGACATGACAAACGCATCAATGCACTGATTTGAGTTTTGTTGTGTGAATTATGAACAAGCGAAATATTGTCAGACAATTTAATTATTTTATTAAGTATAAAATAAGAGGTGAAGCATAGTGAACAGTTAGCAATTCTTTTGCCTTACGACGAGCTTCGAAAGTTATTTATATTTTTTAAAAATATTTGATCACAAATTGTTTAACAAGAATCGTGCAAGTTTAGATCACTTTTTCTAGTACATAATCGATTATCTGTTAGTAATAGCAAGGGTTTAGCGTGTTGTCCACAGAAGTTGTGGATGGAGTTGTGGACAAGTGTTGGCTTGACAGTGCTAAACAGTGTATTTGTAAGGCGAATGGTCAAATTGATCACTTTTTAATCAACAATAAATATCAAATATTTACAATTACTTAGATAATGCAAGTGACCATACTTAGGTAGTAGAAAACTAAATTATTTATTTGCTCATGAAAAACACAATAACATCAGTTGTGGATAAGTTTTATGCACTTTTTTTCATAAAACCGTGTCTGCTATCACACAATTCGTGATGATTCATTTCATGTAGGCTAATCATGTGAGTATTGATCGCTAAAATGATAAATAGTTCACGGTTAGTTGCAAAAAATGATTTCAAATTGCATTTCAGGTTGGCATTTTGGGTCTTAATCGGCTAGGCTTTCACCCTCGTTAAATCGCAGTCATTCAGCTATGCCCGACCAGCTCATTCAAGGTAATGCAGGGAATCTACAAATTCGTCCGTTATGGCAAGATTCTGATGCTGTTGCGGTGATTTGTCATCCGCATCCTTTGATGGGCGGTACGATGGATAATAAAGTCGTGACGACGCTTGCGCGTTTTTTTCGCAATCAAGGCGTATCTGTTGTTCAGTTTAATTTTCGTGGCGTAGGCGAGAGTACTGGCGTACATGCAGATGGGATTGGTGAAATAGACGATTTTTTCAGTGTGTTAAATTGGATTGCGAGTCAGACTACTGCAAGACGATTATATGTGGCAGGATTTTCATTTGGCGGTTATATCGCTGCTGCTGGATGTGATCGGTTGCAAAAGGATAATGCTGATCAATTTGAATTGGCAAAGTTGTATTTGGTTGCTCCAGCCGTAGAAAACTATCCAATGGAGGCACTGACATTGCCATCAGATACTTTTGTGTTGGTTGGCGCGCAAGATGAAGTGGTTGCGCCACAGAAAATTATAAATTGGGCAAATGAGCGTCAATTTGATGTAGCAATTATTCCTGAATGTAGTCATTT
>JASLFQ010000035.1 GCA_030150595.1 Aquirhabdus sp. | reverse complement strand
AACTGATACAAAGCTTTTTGCTCGGGAGAAAATACGCCATTCACAGGAAAAGTACGGGTAATATCTGCCGCATAATGATCCAACTCACCACCCGCATCAATCAACACCAAATCACCATCTTTAAGCGGCGCGTTGTTTTCGACATAATGCAAAATGCAGCCATTCGCACCACCACCAACAATGCTGTTATACGCAGTCTGACAACCCTTTCGAGTAAATTCGTATAAAAGTTCGGCTTCTAACGCAAATTCCATCATATTTGGACGAACATTCTGCATCGCGCGAACATGTGCATGTGCACTAATCTGCCCGACGCGACGCATCGTATTGATTTCATGCTCATCTTTAATCAAACGCATTTCATCAAGGAGTGAATCAAGTTGAATAATTTCAACAGGAACCGTGCCGCCTTGACGTTGGTTTGACACGGCATTTTTGAGCCATTGGCTAATCTTGAGATCAAATGCACTGTCATTACCTAAACGTACATACAAACGTTTTTTTCCAACCAAAAGCTTTGGAATCCACTCATCTAAATCTTCAATTTTATACGCCACTTCAGCACCGAAATGCTCAACTGCACCCGCCGTTCCAGCGCGTAAACCATCCCATATTTCACGTTCACGATTACGTTCACGACAAAACAAACCATACTCTACGTCTACAGAATTAGTCGCTTGCTTTGGCTGAATAAAAGCCAATGCCTCTGGTTCTGCAAAACCCGTCAGATAATAAAAACTACTGTCTGCCCGAAAACGATATTCAGCATCACGATTACGAATATGCGTCGGACTAGTTGTGATCAATGCAATCGAATCCTCGCCCATTTGTGCACGCAGTCGCGCACGACGCTCTGCATAAACCGAAGATAAACTCTGAATTGGGGCAGGCACAGTAGGTTGATTCATTAAAAAACAATCCAATCGGAAATAATAAGTATGAAATATGACAGTGCTAAGAAGGTCTTTCTGGATTGAATACCTCAACCACTGGAACATCGATGACTTCAGCTTCATCATGAAAATGTTCATTTGGCGAAACAATAGGTTTACCTGTCAACAACGTTGTTCTCGATACAGGCAAACGCTCGCGCCCAACCCCTAAGCTCACCGGAATTAAACGTGCAAACTCAACCAAGTCGGTATAGCTTTCTTCGCCTTCTTCATCATCGTCTTCGTCGTTATAGAGCAAACCTGCAACATCACTCAGACTTTTTAAGATTTCTGCTTCATCTTTACGAATCTTCCCGCCAGTTAAGCCAAAACCTAACAACACGCCACTGCTCCAACTTGCCAACGCCTCAACGCGCTCGATCAAAGGATGATCGTCATCAGGCAATAGCGGTGAATAATCGAGATTATCATCTGCAAGTGCCGCCGCTGCATCTTCTCCTTCTTCGGTCAATAAACGCAACGCCTCTTCTGGCAATGGCTCAAATCCAATACGTGCCAAAATTGCCTGCCATTCTTCGCCCGTTGGCGGTTCTGACACGACAACAATACCCGTCAATAAACCATGCAACTCACTTGCACCTGACAATTCAGACACTTTTGAAAAGCGACCTTCCCATTCTGTCCAACCAGACGCATCATCATGCATTGCAGAAACCCTTTATAAAAAACTAAAAACAATTCGAATGAATACCTGATTCACTCACAGCCGATAATATAAACCTGTTTTGAATAGCCAGCTACGATACTGCAACTAAAAAAACAGCTATATACAGCGATCTAGTTGACCCGGCTAGCCTGTGCCAACTATATTAGCGATCACTGTAATCAGATGTACAAAAATCACGGCGACGAAATCATGTTAGCAGAACTTCAACACTTACAAACACTCATCAGTCGCTTAACTGAGCAACTACACGCCAAACGACTTGAAAACCAGCAGCTTCAAGAGCAACTGGCTATCCCAACTGTGAATCCAGAAGATGAAGAAGCCCGAATTGCACTACAAGAAAAAGTCGAACAGCTACAAGCATTACATTCGCAGAGTGAACAAGAGAAGTTAGAGCTGACTAGCCGTCACGAAGCTCTGGAACTTGCACACATTGAATTAACTGAACAACACGCTCATGCTCAGCAACAAATCACCGCCCTTGAACAAAGCAAACAAACGTTAGAACAGCAGTATGCACAGTTCAACGAAACCAAGGCGCAATTGGAAGCTGAACGCGATGCATTGTTACGCAAAAATGATTTTGCTAAACAAAAAGTTGAAGCCATTATTCATCGCTTGTCTATGCTCGGTCAAACAGCAGCAGATGCTAGCTAATCATTAGTCAATATTAATAATCATCAAGCCATGACATGCTTGAAAAGGAATTAACCCATGCCAACAGAAGTCATTATTTTTGATAAAACCTACAAGTTTGAATGCGAGCCGAATGAGGAACGTAATCTTCACGCAGCAGCAAGAGCACTCGAAAACAAATATCGCGAAACACGCATCGCAATGCCGCGCCTTGAAGCCGAACGCATTGGTGCGATGGTCGCATTTAATTTGGTATTGGAACATGCCAAATTAGAGCATCAATTCAAAGCATTCGCTGATGAAATCGCTAAAGAAAAGCATCAAGTCAAACAACTCATTCAGCAGCTTACCGAACGTTTAGAAGCAACTCTAGCCACACAATAATGCTGCTGCTAGAGTTTGCCATAATACTGATGAAACAAATCCACACAGTTAATTAATAGTCAAAAAATGGTTTTATATTAGGCACTCAGGTCTTAGTTTACCAAAAGCTTCAGCGTTTTCCTTGCATCTACTAAGTACGCCGCTATACTTAGCTTATCTCTGAGGTGCGCGCCAAGTAGCCCAATCCCCTGAGCCGATTTCATCCTAATGGGATGCGTTCTGTTAGTTCTGTGTGCAAGTCTGCCCCCGAGTAGAAAGCCTGTGAGCCATCGGCGCCTCCTCCTTGAACCTTATTGGGTTCAAGGGTAACGGTTATTAGCGGCATTTTCGGAGACCTTATTTTTTAGCTTATTTTAAGCATCAGTTTCGCACCAGCTCCCCAGCTGGTGTTTTTTTATGTGTAATTAGCCAATGATGAATATCTCAATTTGATAAAAAATGATTGAAATTCTGTGTGATAAAGCATAAAAATAGGCCATGAAACAATTACAACACCCCTCAACACATAGCACGACGGATACGGCATCTTTACGCAAAAGTATGCGTCGTCAACGCCTCTCACTGCCTCTCCATGTTCGCCGACATGCTGGACAATCGATTGTTCGTCATATTCGACGTGAACCCCAATTTATTAACTCACAAAAAGTGGGATTGTATTTAGATGCGTTTGGCGAAGTGCCGACACGCGCATTGATTCAGCTATGTTTTAAGCTACGAAAAGCCGTTTATCTGCCTGTCGTGCGTTCGGTCAATCAACCACTCTCTTGGTCGCGAATTACTCGACATCAGTGGCAAAATCAGCGCATGATGAAGCATCGATTTGGCATGAAACAACCGCTTATGCAGCGCGGCGTATCTGTCAAATCCTTAGATTATTTATTTATGCCTTTAGTCGCTTTTGATCTCAAAGGTCATCGCTTGGGTATGGGCGGCGGTTTTTATGATCGTACGTTGGCTGGTTGCTCTAATGGGAAAAAATCCAAACCGACACGTGTTGGATTAGCTTACGATTTTCAGCGGGTTGACGTGCTGTATAGAAACAGTTGGGATATTCCCTTACATGCAGTTGTAACCCCGACAGGTTATCGACGTTTTTAATGCTTCTGATCTTTTTGATATTGATTCCACATTACACTGGCAAGCTCTTTGCTTTTTAAACATTAACCAACTTCTCACTTTAACTGCTTAAATCGTTCAGAAAAGAAACAGATACATCATCCGCGTCGATTGGTAGACGAAATTCGTGACAATGCCCCTTGTAATTTTGCAAGCGTGCATTATTAATAAATCATGACAACCGAATAAGCTGATGTTTCATAGGAGTGATTTATGACAGAGTCTAAACAAACCAGCGTTGAGCACATCACAGCCACTGACCGCGTTCTTCCGTTACTAGCATTACGCGATGTCGTGGTGTATCCACACATGCAAATTGCATTGTTCGTTGGACGTCCGAAGTCTATTCGCGCGGTTGAAATCGCACGCGAAGAAGATGACTTAGTATTCGTCGTCGCCCAAAAAGATTCACTGACCGAAGACATCGATGACAGCAATCTGTACCAATACGGTACCGTGAGCCGCATCGTTCAAGTCGTGAATCATGAAAATGATGATAACTGCATCAAAGTACTCATCGAAGGTTTATATCGCGCCCGTCGTGTGAAAATTGTCGATCACGATGATTTCATGCGCGCCGAAACGACTCCAGAGCCAACACCGATCAAGATCAGCGCCAGTGCTCAAAAAACTGAGCGCGAGGCGTTGCAACAACTGTTCGCTCAATACGCAGAAGCGAAATTACGCAACAGCCGTGAATTGATCGCTGCATCTGAAAAGATTACAGAACTGTTGGAAATGGTTTACTTCATTGCCACGCGTGCGCCACTGGCGATCGAAGTGAAACAAAAGTTCCTTGAAGACGCCAACATTGCCGATCATGTCAAAGAACTAACTGACTATTTGCTTCGTCAATCTGAAGAGCAAAAAGTTGAGCAAGGCTTGCATGAGTCCGTCAAACGTCAAATGGAAAAGAACCAACGCGAATACTTTCTGAATGAAAAAATGAAAGTGATTCAACGTGAACTTTCTGATATGAATGAAGGCGATGTCGATGAAATGGGCGAACTTGAGAAACGCCTATTTGATGCCGAATTGCCTGAAGACGTGCGTAAAAAAGCGGAAAGCGAATTCAAGAAATTGAAAGCGATGCAACCTGCTTCAAGCGAAGCCTCGGTTGTGCGTAACTATATTGACTGGATTCTCAACACGCCGTGGCTAAAAGCCTCGAAAGTTGCGATCAAACTCGATAAAGCGCAAGAGATTTTGGATGAAGATCATTATGGTCTGAAAGAAGTCAAAGAGCGCATCGTTGAGTTTCTCGCTGTGCAATCACGCGTCAAACAATTACGCGGCCCGATTTTGTGTTTAGTCGGCCCTCCTGGTGTCGGTAAAACTTCACTCGGTGAATCGGTTGCTAAAGCCACAGGTCGTGAGTTTGTCCGTATGGCGCTTGGCGGCGTGCGTGATGAAGCTGAGATTCGTGGTCATCGTCGTACGTATATTGGCGCGATGCCTGGCAAAATCGTGCAACACTTGTCCAAAGTTGGCGTAAAAAACCCACTGTTCTTGCTCGACGAAATCGACAAGATGGCACAGGATTATCGCGGCGATCCAGCTTCAGCATTGCTTGAGGTACTAGATCCATCACAGAACCACAAGTTTAACGATCATTACCTTGATCTCGATTTAGACTTGTCTGAAGTGATGTTTATTTGTACTGCAAACACCATGAACATCCCTGCTCCACTTTTGGATCGTATGGAAGTTATTCGTTTGCCAGGCTACACCGAAGATGAGAAGGTCAATATCGCTGAGCGTTATTTGATTCCAAAAGCAATCAAGTCAAATGGCTTGAAGCTGAAAGAATTAACCATTCAAGAAGATGCGGTGCGTGATTTGATTCGTCGTTATACCCGTGAAGCGGGCGTGCGTAACCTTGAGCGCGAAGTATCGAAGATTTGCCGTAAGGTTGTGAAAGAAGCCGTGACAAGCAAATCTAAGAACGTGCATATCGACGTGAATGAAAGCAATCTTGCTGATTATTCTGGTGTCTACAAGTTCGACTATGGTCGTGCGGAAGAAGATGCACAGATTGGTCGCGTGACGGGTCTGGCTTGGACTTCGGTCGGTGGTGAGTTACTGACGATTGAAGCCGCTGCTGTGAAAGGCAAAGGCGCTTACACCGCGACAGGTTCACTCGGCGATGTGATGCAAGAGTCGATTAAAGCAGCAATGACGGTTGTTCGTACTCGCGGCGATGACTTGGGCATTCCTTACGAGAAGTTCAGCACAACTGATATTCACGTCCACATGCCTGAAGGCGCGACACCGAAAGATGGCCCTTCTGCAGGTATTGGTCTGACGACTGCATTGGTGTCTGCAATGACTGGTATTCCAGTACGTGCAGATATCGCAATGACGGGCGAAGTGACTTTGCGCGGTTTGGTCTTGCCAATTGGTGGTTTGAAGGAAAAATTACTTGCTGCACATCGCGGCGGCGTGAAGATTGTGTTGATTCCAACTGAGAATCTACGTGATCTGCATGAAATTCCTGACAACATCAAAGCAGGCTTGGACATTCGTGCGGTTAAGACGATTGATGAAGTGTTAAAAGCCGCATTAGTCGAAATGCCTAAGCCGCTACCGATTGAGATTCCTGAGGTGGCGTTGGTTAAGCCAGAGGAAACGAAGGGTGTGGCGCGTCATTGATTTGAATGATTGTCTTGTGATGTAAAAAAAGCCCTCGACTTTGGTTGGGGGCTTTTTTACTCTGAGAAACTTATAATAAGTAGGATAATAATGAACCACTTCACAAGCTTATTAGATAGTGAGCCTTTAATAAACGAATCACTGGATTCAATAGATGAAAGTAGTGATATTGTTGAGTTTGTTGAATATTACACTTTCGAATTAAATGAGGATGAAGCAGAACTCTTTTGTGACTATATTGACGGCACATCTCTATTAACTACAACATGTATTGCAACTATGGGAGAGGATATAGAAGAGATTACAGTGGGAACATTAAAGTACACTTTTGCTTATAATCGATTTCTTGAAATGTTTATAGGCGTAGATGATATCAACTCCTGTGGTATTCCATATCTTTTGGAAGCGCAGACAGACATATCCTCCGCACTTATATTATTATCAAAACAATATTACAAGCAAACAAACCAAATGCTTAGAAGCGCACTAGAATCGGCGAGCCTGTAAATAAAACTGTGTAACTGTCAAAATCTTAGCTACCCTCACAAGGGACAGATGGAGACATTCACATGAATCAAAGTCAATTAATGGCATTGGCAACGGAGTTTGCCAGAACCCTCAAAACAGATGCTGACCTA
>JASLFQ010000282.1 GCA_030150595.1 Aquirhabdus sp. | reverse complement strand
GAATCCCATCCAGCAGTGTTGGTGCAATATAACGTTTATCTCCATCGTATTGTCCACCAGTAATCACTCGTGCACCACGAGACGTTGCATCATCCAATAAACCTTTAACACGTGCGACGTGGCGCGGGTTAACGATACGGGCAAGATACGGGCTTTCTACTTTTTCCGCGTCTTTGCCATAAATGTTGTCCAATGCATCGACACAGTGTTTAACAAAAGCATCTTTCACAGTGGCGTGGACATAGACGTGATCAGGTGCAATACACGTTTGTCCATTGTTGGTGAATTTTGCCCATAGTGTGTTTTTTGCCGCGAGTTCTAAATCCGCTGTTTCATCAATAATCGTTGGCGATTTACCGCCGAGCTCCAAAGTTACGCTGGTGAGGTGTTTTGCTGCAGCTGTCATCACGACTTTGCCAACAGCAGGCGAGCCCGTGAAGAAAATATGGTCAAAAGGCAGTTCAAGAAGCGCTTGAGCAACTGTTGCATCACCTTCAAATAATGCGACTTCGCTTTCATCAAAGGTTTCACGAATGATTGTGGCAATCACAGCAGACAGGTGTGGTGTCATTTCAGATGTTTTGATAATGACAGTATTACCAGCTGCGATTGCTGATACAAATGGGCCAAGCGTTAAATTAACAGGATAGTTCCAAGGCGAAATAATCAGCACGCGGCCTTTCGGCTCATATTGGGTGTAGCCAATTGTGCCGATCATCATGCGCGATGGCCAGACTTTCTTCGGTTTCATCCAACTGCTGAGTTTGCGAATTGCTTCATTGGCTTCAGCAACAACAGGTAAAATCTCTGTGAGTTCAACTTCGGCTGCAGGTTTACCGAAATCCGCAAAACCAGCCGCAATGACATCTTCTGAATGTGTGAGAAGACTAGCTTTAAGTTTTTTGATTTTCTCGATGCGTTCTGACGCAGTCGATTGGCGTAAGCGAATTGCTGTGTCGGCTTGTGCGGTAAATGTTCGCTGAATAGGTGTGGCATCAGTTGCCTGATTCGTTGTTAATGTGGGCAGAGTGGTGGTATCCATGCGAAGTTCCTTATTTATTTAATAGTCCTAATTGCTCGAGTATAGCTATTTGCATCTCTATTGGCGATGCACATCTCTCTCATATTCAAACGTGATCTGCACAATAATCTACACCATGCATCTGCCTTGCTCATGCTTTTTCCCGTATGATCTATGTATTCGCGCACGAGATCTCATTTTTATAGTGCAAAGGGCAGATTGATATTGAAATCTGTTTTTATCGTGTAAATTAAAAGAATTAGTTTTTTAATATTTGGGTTCATGTTCAATCGTGAAGATTTATTGTTGTCTGTTCAATTATGATAATTGATATAGAGATGTTAAGTGTGATCGAGCAAATGGCAGATGATATACGAGAATAGTATGCGAGTAATAGAAAGAGCGCGGTTGGATCGATTGAATACATTGCGCTTGCCTTGTGTCGCACGATTTGTTGCGGAAGTAGATTCTGTAGCGGGATTAAATGCAATTTTAAATTCGGTCACTGCAAAGCGGTTTCCTCGGCTAGTGCTGGGTGGTGGCAGTAATTTGTTATTGCCTGAAGTCTTAGAAGCATTAGTGATTCGACCGATGCTACGCGGGATTCGTTTACTTGAAACAGATGGTGATGGTGATCGTGTTGTTGTTGAGGCGATGGCGGGTGAGCCTTGGCATGAGTTTGTGATGACGACATTGGCGCGCGGTTGGTATGGTTTAGAAAATCTTGCATTGATTCCTGGTACGGTGGGCGCTGCGCCTGTACAAAACATCGGGGCTTATGGCGTCGAGTTGGTGGATCGCTTACATTCAGTTCAAGTGATGGATAAGGCTGGAAAGATACATCATCTTCGACCAGATCAATGTCATTTTTCTTATCGTGACAGTATGTTTAAGCAACAAGATGGCGAATGGGTGATTGTTTCAGTTCGCTTTGCATTGACGCTGACACCCAAGCTTGTATTAGGCTATGGCGATGTCGTACAAGCTGCTGGCACACATCCGACGCCGCTATCCGTGGCGCGTGCAATTTGTCATATTCGCAGTCAGAAACTCCCTGATCCAGCACAGATTGCCAATGCTGGCAGTTTCTTTAAAAATCCATGTGTTGTCACATCCGATTTTCAACGGCTAAAAACACAATATCCTCAGATTGCAGGTTATCCGCAAGCGGATGGTCAAATCAAATTAGCGGCGGGATGGTTGATTGAGCAATCTGGGTGGCGTGGACGTCGATTAGAAAGTAATAAAGTCGGTATGTACGAGAAACAAGCATTGGTTTTGGTCAATTACGGTGGTGCAGTCGCGCAAGATGTTTTGGCATTATCCGCGGCTGTGCAAGCTGATGTGTGGTCAAAGTTCTCGGTAAAATTAGAGCGAGAACCTGTATATCCAAATGGAGTGCAGTATGGTTAACCGTACGCCATGTAAGATCGATCTGCCTTTTGCTTCGACAGCACAAGGTGGGAGGGTTTTGCACAGGTTCGGTCAAGTGGTTTTAGGATTAACGTTCGGAGCCGTTGTGCTAGTTGGTTTGGCTTCAACATCATTTCTTTCAGACTTTATTTTAAAAAAAATGATGCAAGTTCCAATTGTCGTCAATCCAATCGCCGCAGCAAACCACCAAAGCTTACAATCAGATGCCAAAGCACAAGCGCAGCTTGAATCTGATGCGGCTCTTGAATTAAAGAACAATACTCCGACTGCACAGAAAGAGTCACCAGAAAAAGAACAAGACCTTACGAAAGACGCAGCTTCTGATCCTGCTTCGAGTCCGCCTTTAGATGACTCTACGATTGCACATGTCTTAGACAATTCCCCTGATAAAGCATTGAGTCTGGTTGCATCTAGTCCTCATTTGGTTTGGGATGAGTCAAATAATGCTGCTGCTCAGGCAATTGTTGTTTTAGGGGGAGGTCTGACGCGAGACCAACACCGCGTGATTATTCCGAATTCATATACCCAACTTCGGTTATTACAGGCCGTGAGTCAGCACCGAGCAACAGGGCTCCCGATTTTTCTTACGGGTGTTGAGTCACCGTATATGCAAAAATTTTTGCAGTTACATGGCGAGTCGGCACAGTGGCTTGAAACGCGGAGTATGAATACTTGTGAGAATGCACGATTTAGTGCTTTACTATTACAGACGTTGGGCGGTGCGCCGCGTGTGGAGTTGGTGACGGATGAATGGCATATCCCGCGTGCACGTTGGTTGTTTGCCATGAATGGCATTGAAACTGTGCCAGTGCCTGCGTTATTGCCAGGTGATCCTGCACCGTGGTGGCCTGATGTGCGTAATTTAACGCATACACGGCGCGCGATTCATGAACTAATCGCATTTACACGTGATCGTTGGTTTGGCGTAGTGGGCTGTCGTGAAGTTCCTTAAAGGTCTTGAGAAATCTTACTTTTGCAGGCTTCACATGGATGAGATATAGCTTGTATTAGATCGTACAGTGGAACGACATTATGACTGAGTTAGCAGTATTAGAATCTTCAGATCGGGTATTAGATGTCGCCAATACTCAGCCCAAAGTATCACCATCCAAAGCATTGTTGAGTCGCTTTAATATTCAAGAATCGAAAATCATCAAAGAAATTAAAAACGTGATCGTTATTGCAAGACCTAATTTCAATAAATCGTTACCCGAAGCGTTTACCGAGCTTAAATTACCAACGCCAGATCGCATCAAAACTGCCCGAGAGTTACCGCAATTATCACTGACGCCTACCGATGAAATATCTGATGCAATCAGAGGTTATCGTGCTTTTTATGCGTTAGATCAGCTTCCTGCATATCATCATCAAGGTTATTTGCGGGCAGGGGATCATCGTATTCATGTTCAGATCTTTCAGCCTTTGACCGCTGCACAAGGCACGGCTTGGGTGCTTCATGGCTATTTAGAGCATAGTGGTTTGTATCAACCGATGATTGCAGAGTTATTGGCACAGAATTTTGCTGTGCTGACGCTTGATTTACCAGGTCATGGGTTATCTTCAGGCGAAGAAACGGGTATTTCTGATTTTTCGGTCTATCAAGATCTGCTTAAGGATCTTCATCGTTGGGTGACTGAACAAGAAGAGGGCGCGTTGCCTCAACCTTGGGTGGGTCTTGGACAAAGCACGGGTTGTGCGATTTGGATGGATCATGTGCTGAAAGCGTGTACACGCAAGCATACGCCGATCATTGAGCGGTTATTTCTCATTTCTCCTTTGGTGCGTCCAGCAAAAAGTGGATGGTGGCAAAATGCTGTGGGTTTATCCTTGATTCGTCAAATCAAACATAATGTTCCGCGTAAATTCCGTCGTAATAACAGTAATCCCGAATATTTAAGATTTGTACGGCTACAAGATCCACTACAAGCTCGTGTTATGGCGATGAGCTGGATTCTCGCATTAAGTCGTTGGATGCCATATATGGAGGCTTTACCAGCGAGTCGTTTTCCAGTGTGGCTAGTGCAAGGTATGCGCGATCAGACGGTGGATTGGCGTTTTAACAATGCTTACGTGCGTCGCAAGTTTCGCCTTAAGGTTGCTTTAATCCTCGAAGATGCATCACATCAGTTAGTTAATGAGTGCAAAGAAATTAGAGCACCAATGACCGCACTGATTCCTGTTTTCTTAAAAGGCAAGTAGAATTATATCTATTTTAAAATCATAAATTTAAGTTAATAAAAAAGACCTTTATTTGATATAAAGGTCTTTTTAGTTGTGTGGAGCAATACTTTGTCAAAATTAACGGTTAAACGGCTCATCATCAAATGATGGCTGATAATCTTGTTCCAGATGTTGCAAATGCTCATGCATCGCGCGTTCATGTTGAATGCGCTGATAGATTTCTTCACGATGCACCGAGACTTCTTTTGGTGCATTGACACCAATCCGAACTTGATTGCCTTTTACGCCTAATACGGTGATGCTGACTTCGTCGCCAACCATCAATGTCTCGCCCACACGGCGTGTCAGAATCAGCATACTTACTCTCCTTGTTCTTTGTACAGCGTATTTAGTGCTGAATGCTTGTTGTGCAGTATGGCTTAAACTAGAGCGCCTTAACAGACCCTAAAACCACTTTTTATAAAAATATTATAACGGAATCGGCAGTTACGCCGAATCCATTATTATTTAGTTTTTCTAACATACTGCACGTGCTTTATTGTCAAAAAAAACACGTGCAGCGACAGCCAATTAAGCCTGAGCGCGGCTTTCACCAGATGCGCGATCCAAACCGAAAGCAGTGTGCAATGAACGCACAGCAAGCTCTAGATATTTTTCATTCATCACGACTGAAATCTTAATTTCAGACGTTGAGATCATTTGAATGTTAATCCCTTCTGCACCTAAAGTACGGAACATTTGGCTAGCAACACCCGCATGAGAACGCATGCCAACACCAACGATAGACACTTTAACAATGGTATCATCGCCAGTGACTTCACGTGCGCCGACATCTTTACCAATTTTTTCCATCAGCGTTAGTGTTTTGCTGTAATCGCTACGATTCACGGTAAAAGTGAAATCCGTTGTGCCATCTGCAGCAACATTTTGCACGATCATGTCGATTTCAATATTTGCATCGCCAACAGGGGAGAGTATGCGTGATGCAATACCTGGTTGATCAGGCACGCCACGGATAATCAGTTTTGCTTCATCACGGTTGAAGGCGA
>JASLFQ010000211.1 GCA_030150595.1 Aquirhabdus sp. | reverse complement strand
TTTGTGACATCTGGAAAGTTTCCATCACCACACCCTGACCTGCAAATGCCGCATCACCATGTACCAGAATTGGTAACACAGAGTCGCCACCAATATCATCACGACGAGCCTGACGCGCACGCACAGAGCCAACAACCACAGGACTCACAATTTCAAGATGTGAAGGGTTAAATGCCAAAGCCAAATGAACTTCGCCGCCGCCCGTCATCACATTACTGGAATAACCTTGGTGATATTTAACGTCGCCAGAACCTTTCTTATTAAAAGTCTTACCTTCAAACTCGCCAAACAAGTCAGCAGGATTTTTACCTAAAATATTGACCAGTAAATTCAAACGACCACGATGCGCCATTCCAATCACAACTTCACGTGTACCTACAGTACCCGAACGTTGAATGATTTCATTGACCATTGGAATAAAACTTTCGCCACCTTCCAAACCAAAGCGTTTTGCACCAACGTACTTGCTACCCAGCAGTTTTTCCAAACCTTCAGCAGCAGTCAAACGCTCAAGCAAGCCCATTTTGGCATCTTTAGAAAATTGAGGAATACCGCGTGCACCTTCTAAGCGCTGCTGAATCCAGCGACGTTCTTTAGTGTCCACGATGTGCATGTATTCTGCACCGACAGAGCTGCAATAAATGGCTTCCATCGCATCAATCATTTCAGCCAAAGTTGCTTCGGTTTTTCCGATTTGTAAATTACCTGTTTGGAACGTCGTGTCTAAATCAGAACGTGATAAGCCATGTGCTGCAAGCTCAAGATCAGGAACATGTTGGCGAACCATCAGTCCGAGCGGATCTAAATTTGCTTTTTGATGCCCACGATTGCGATAAGCCGCGATCAATTGCAACACACCGACTTGGCGACGTTCATGATCAGTACTGACCGAACTTTGTGCCATAGGTTGTGCGCGTGTGGAGTTTCGAGCTAACAGTAGAAACTGCTCAATCACATTGCTATGTGGCTGGTCGCCCTTAGGATACTGGTCAAACAATGCTTTCCAGTCTGGACTAACCGAACTCGCGTCGGTCAGATAATGCTCATAGAGTTCTTCGATATAGGCCGCGTTATCTCCGGATAGCTCGGTATCCGCTCGCTGCATCTGTGCCTCTTGCATGAGTTTGCTCGTCTTTAAATCAACATCAATCTAACCATTTACAGAACAACGAAAATAAAAACTCATCTTTCATCGTTCTGCGCCAAAAAATGTCTCACCGTCGAACCCACTTCTTATTCACCGATACAGTCAATAAGATGAGATCAAATCTCTGATCAAAATCAGCATTCAATTCTTCATTGAACACACAGCCAAGACTATGCCAAACACAGACGGGTTGCTAGATACAAACCAACGCTTTACGTTGATTTTTGTAGACAAGAACACCGCAGTTGAGCACCAACCTCCGCCTGATGATAAGAGAACGTTCTAGGCCAATAAAAACCTAGGGTGGACATTTTTGTACAAGTCAGATTTGCAAAACAGGTGATATCTCCATACAACCTGCTTGGCGAATATGACTTCAAAACAAAAGTTAGACTACAACAACACGAGCAATCCTAAATCCTTACGATGCACCATACAATAGCAAAAACAATAACAATCCTTGCCCTTTGTTTTATGGTTGAAAATGCTATCACGCGAATCCACGCCGACTTGATTTTTTTGAACTATATCTAACATTATGATAGAAAATATCACTATGCCGAAACAAAAAAACGCACCGAAATAGGTGCGTTTTTTGAATTCAAAACAAATTAACCCGCTTGATCCAAGATCATATTACGAATATGTCCAATCGCTTTGGTCGGATTCAATCCTTTCGGGCAAACCGAAACACAGTTCATGATGCCACGGCAACGGAACAAACTGAACGGATCATTCAAATCAGCCAAACGTTTCGCTGTATCTTTATCACGTGTATCTGCAATAAAGCGATAAGCTTGAATCAATGCAGATGGGCCGAGGAACTTGTCTGGATTCCACCAGAATGATGGGCATGATGTTGAACAACATGCACACAAGATACACTCATACAAACCGTCCAACTTCTCGCGATCTTCCGGAGACTGTAAACGTTCTGTTGGTGGCGCTGGTTGTTCATTGATCAGGTATGGGCGAACTTTTTCATACTGCGTATAAAATTGAGTCATGTCCACAACCAGATCACGAATCACTGGCAAACCTGGCAACGGACGCAAGACGATTTTCGCTGGCAAATCATTCAGGTTTTGCAAACATGCCAAACCGTTTTTACCATTGATATTCATACCGTCAGATCCGCAAATACCTTCACGGCATGAGCGGCGGAATGACAAAGTTTCATCTTGCTTTTTCAGTTTAATTAGCGCATCCAGCAACATGCGATCATGCTCTTCCAACTGAATCTGGAAGGTTTGCATGTATGGTGCTTTATCCTTATCAGGATCATAGCGATAGATTTCAAAAGTACGGATTCCGTGACTCATCTCGACAGCTCCTGATTAGAATGTACGTGGCTTAGGTGGAATGCAATCAACCGTCAGCGGCTTAGTGCGCACAGGTTTGTATTCCAAACGGTTATCCGAGGAATACCACAAGGTGTGCTTACGCCATTCTTCGTCATTACGACCATTTGCCATCGTTGGATGATCAGCAGGATATTCGTAATCAACAACAGTATGTGCACCACGACACTCATGACGTGCAGCAGCAGAAATCATGGTTGCCTTCGCAACTTCATACAGATTTTCAACCTCAAGTGCTTCGATACGCGCAGTATTGAAGACTTGTGATTTATCACCTAAGTGAATATTTTTCACACGCGGCTCTAATGCCAAAATCTGCTTAACACCTTCGTCCATCAACGCTTGAGTACGAAATACCGCAGCGTGGGTTTGCATCACAGCACGAATCGCATCTGCAACATCTTGCGCATTTTCGCCAGTTGTTGAATTCTGCAATTTATCGATACGCGACATACTGCGTTGCAACACATGTGATGGTAGTGGTTTGTAATCACTTGAAGATTTATTTACCGATTCAGTGATGTGATCGCCCGCCGCTTTACCAAACACGATTAAGTCAAGCAGTGAGTTTGTACCCAAACGATTTGCACCATGGACGCTCACACAAGAACATTCGCCAATCGCATACAAGCCTTTCACAACCACATTTGGCTCGCCGTCTTTAGGCATAACCACTTGTCCATGAATATTGGTTGGAATACCGCCCATTTGATAATGAATGGTTGGCACAACTGGAATTGGCTCTTTGGTACAGTCAACGTTAGCGAATTTCTTACCAATCTCGAATACAGACGGTAGACGCTTCATGATGGTTTCTGTACCCAAATGGGTCAAATCCAACAGTACATAATCACCACGAGGACCACAACCACGGCCTTCTTTAATCTCTTGATCCATTGAACGTGACACGAAATCACGTGGCGCAAGATCTTTCAGCGTTGGCGCATAACGCTCCATAAACGGCTCGCCGTTTTTGTTACGGAGTACCGCACCTTCACCGCGACAACCTTCAGTCAACAACACACCCGCACCAGCAACACCCGTTGGGTGGAACTGCCAGAATTCCATATCTTGCAATGGAATGCCCGCACGTGCAGCCATACCTAGGCCGTCACCAGTATTGATGAACGCATTGGTTGATGCCGCAAAAATACGACCCGCACCACCAGTAGCAAACAAAGTTGCCTTGGCTTGGAACACGCCAACTGTGCCTGTTTCTTGGTCAATTGCAGTCACACCAAGCACATCACCTTCGTCATCACGAATGATGTCCAACGCAATCCACTCAACAAAAAACTGCGTACCCATTTCTAGGTTCTTTTGATAGAGCGTATGTAACAGCGCATGACCTGTACGGTCAGCCGCAGCACAAGCGCGTGGAACTGGTTTTTCACCGTAGTTCGAGCTATGGCCACCGAATGGACGCTGATAAATCGTGCCATCCGCATTACGGTCAAACGGC
>JASLFQ010000184.1 GCA_030150595.1 Aquirhabdus sp. | reverse complement strand
CGTCGTTGTTGTACTTGCTGTCACATACAAATTATTGAGAGAAATCGGCCCTTGCTGATATTCTGGTTTCACCCCAAGTATCACGCGATACTGATTCGATTGGGTAAAAATTGTCGACACAATCCGCTGCCCATATGCACTATACAATGCGCTATCAATCGTCGCAGGCGTAATGCCTAATCGACCCGCAGTATCTCGATCAATATCAATATACGCCTGTGTACCCTGATTTTGTTGATCGCTCGCTACGTCTGCTAACTGTGGTAACTGACTTAAACGATCAACCAGTTTCGGTACCCATTTCGCCAATTCCACAGGATCAGCATCCTGCAAAGTGAACTGATATTGTGTGCGACTGACACGATCTTCAATGGTCAAATCTTGCACAGGTTGCATAAACAAAGTAATGCCTGCGACATTCGCTACCTTCGGCTCTAAACGGCGAATCACATCCGATGCAGAGGGTCGCGTACCATGAGGTTTAAGCGTAATCAACATCCGTCCACTATTCAGCGAAGTATTCGTACCATCCACGCCAATAAATGAACTCAAGCTTTCAACCGCTGGATCTTTCAATACCACATCAGCAAGTGCCTGCTGTCGTTCGGCCATACTGGCAAATGAAATCGATTGGCTTGCATCGGTAATCCCTTGGATTACCCCAGTATCTTGTACTGGAAAAAAACCTTTCGGAATAAAGATATAAAGCAGTGCGGTCAATACTAATGTGCCACCAAATACGATCAGCACTAAGCTTTGACGATCCAGCACCCAAGTGAGCATCTTGCCGTAACGAGCAATAATACGCTCAAAGACTTGTCCACTCGCATGATAAAACCGCCCCTGCTTCTCTTCAGGAACATGACGCAATAACTTGGAGCACATCATTGGCGTCAGCGTCAACGACACTACGGCTGAAATCAAAATCGATACCGCAAGCGTAATCGCAAATTCACGGAACAAACGCCCAACCACATCGCCCATGAACAGCAATGGAATCAACACCGCAATCAGAGAAATGGTCAACGAAATAATGGTAAAACCAATTTGTGAAGAGCCTTTCAGCGCCGCTTGTAGAGGTGTATCACCCGCTTCAATATAACGGGAAATATTCTCAATCATCACGATCGCATCATCGACCACAAAACCAGTCGCAATCGTTAAGGCCATCAAGGTCAAATTATTGATCGAGAATCCAGCCAAATACATCACGCCAAACGTACCTATCAATGACAGCGGTACAGCCACACTGGGAATCAAAGTCGCGGGTAAGTTTCTTAAAAATAAGAAAATCACCATCACAACCAGCACAACCGACAGCATCAACTCAAACTGAACATCGGAAACAGACGCACGGATTGTCGTTGTTTGATCATTTAGAACGGTCACTGTCAGCGATTGTGGCAAACTTTGCTGCAACTGCGGCATCAGCTTCTTAATGCTATCGACAACTGCGATGACGTTAGCACCAGGTTGGCGTTGAATATTCAAAATAATGGCAGGCGTTTTATTAGCCCATGCTGCAAGCCGTGTATCTTCCGCGCCAGAAATAGTATCAGCCACATCCGATAAACGAATG
This sequence comes from Aquirhabdus sp., assembly GCA_030150595.1. GTDB lineage: Bacteria > Pseudomonadota > Gammaproteobacteria > Pseudomonadales > Moraxellaceae > Aquirhabdus. Next base: position 6,618 of record JASLFQ010000184.1, on the reverse strand, counting down.
GGTGCACCATTTCTAAAAGCCAGAATCAGATCTTTATAATCTTCTGCTGTTTGCAATTGGTCATTGGCATCAATCGTTGACGCACGCATCGGCCCATCAAAGCTACCTTTAGCTTCATTGACATTAGCATTCCCTATCGCGGTACGCACATCGTCAATATTCAAACCATACGACGCCAATGCGGTCGGATTGGCTTCAATTCTGACGGCAGGACGTTGTCCACCCGAAAGACTGACCAACCCCACCCCAGGCACTTGGGAAATCTTCTGCGCCAGCCTTGTATCGACCATATCTTCGACTTGCGGCAAAGACATTGTGTTTGACGTGATCGCAATCGTCATAATCGGCGTATCGGCGGGATTGACCTTGTTATAAATCGGTGGCATCGGTAGGACAGTCGGCAATAAATTCCCACTGGCATTAATCGCCGCTTGGACTTCCTGCTCTGCAATATCAAGGCTTAACGACAGATCAAACTGCAAGGTAATGACTGATGCTCCGCCAGAGCTGGTCGAAGACATCTGATTTAAGCCAGGCATCTGCCCAAACTGAACCTCAAGTGGCGCAGTAATCGATGACGTCGTTACATCAGGACTTGCACCGGGATATAATGTCACCACCTGAATAGTTGGGTAATCAACTTCAGGTAATGCAGAAATCGGTAAAAAGCGAAACGCCCCAAAACCTGCCAGCAAAATCGCCAGCATCAACAACGATGTTGCAACAGGCCGAACAATAAATAAACGGGATGGATTCATCATCAATCCTTAAGACGCTGCATGGTGATGATGGCCATGATGACCGCCTGCGGCAGCACCTGCAGTACTTGAAGCATCATCCTGCGCTGGCTTAGTCGGATCAATGACCTTCACTTTGCCTCCATCTTTCAACTTATCAGCACCATCAAATACCACTTGTGCCCCAACACTCACGCCACTGATCACACCAGTATTGTCACCGTCCACCGCTCCCAACGTAACGGGAGTGGCTGTCACAGTGCTGTCAGGATTCACGACATAAACATACGTGCCTTTAGCACCGCGTTGAATCGCAGCTGAAGGAAGTAATGTCACGTTATGCTGTGTTTCGACCAACATATGTGCATTAACAAACTGACTTGGGAATAAATTCTCTGCAGTATTTGGGAATTCCGCTTTCAGTTTCAAGGTTCCTGTTGTCGAATCAATTTGGTTATCTAAACTTGCCAAGTGACCGTTATCCAAAACATTTTGATTCGCACGATCTAATGCAGCCACTTGTAACGTGTTACCAGCATGCACTTGTTTCAACACACTTGGTACACTGTCTTCAGGAATCGAATACGTCACATAAATGGGCTGAAATTGATTAATCACCACCACGCCATTGGTATCGGATGTATGCACAATATTGCCTGGATCGACCAAACGCAAACCTAGCTTCCCATCTGTGGGTGCAGTCACTTTACAATAAATTAAATTCAGCTTCGCACTATCAATTTGCCCCTGATCCGCTTTAACCGTACCTTCCCCTTGAAGAACCAATGCTCGTTGATCATCAATTTGTTGTAGAGACACAATCTGTTTTTCTGATAAATACCGCGCCAAATCCTGACGTGCACTCGCTAGGCTTGCTTGATCTTTAGCGAGCTGCCCTTCTGCTTGGGTCAATACCACTTGATAAGGACGTGGATCAATCTGAAAAAGCACATCGCCTTTCTTAACATTCTGGCCTTCCTTAAAGTTGACGGACATCAACTGACCATTGACCATGCTATGTACAGCGACCGAATTGAGCGGAACCACACTACCAAGTGCATCAACATAAACATTTAAATCACCAGCGACCAATGTCTTAGCCTGCACAGGCATGGTCTGATTTCCACCGCCGCCTTTTTTACCACCTCCTCCAGCCTGTGCTGTAGATGAGGTTGCATGAAAATGCTGCCAAATAAAAAAGATAATGACAAACACAATCAGCGCAAATATGCCCCATTTCAACAGTGTTTTGACACGTGATTTCGGCACGCCATTTTCAGGAGAGTTGGAGGTAGTATCCAGTGATTGTGGTTCGATAGACATAGCAAGCCCAATATGCAGAACAGTAAAGAGACTATAGGGACTAGATACACCTTGTCGCTAAAAAGTCTTACTCATAAAATATTAAATAATCAATTTTCAAAAACTTGAGTATCATTCCGAAAACACACGATAAAAACAATGCTCTGCTTAAGTATCAATTTTCATATCCTTTGCAACAAATATAAAAAATCAACCGTCAAAACATTAATTTTAATTAACTTTTTCTAAAAAGATACCTACAACATCATCGCAAAAGAAACCGTAGGAAATATGGAGAAGTGATGATGTTATGTAAGATTACTCTGTAAATATCACATCATAATGACAAATTTATTCTGACAAAAAATCCTTATATATTCGGCTATTTATATTTTTGAAAAATGATTGTCCTCAACATAACACGACATCTAGTAAAAGAACACGTTCACTAAATGTCGTATTGTATCGATTCCTTAAGCAAACCGACCCAGCCCAACGGCTTGACGTAGTCGCGCCATAAACGGTGACGCTTCATCACGCGCACGTGCCGCGCCTTGAATCAGGATTTTTTCGATTGCTGCAGGATCTTGCATGAGTGCCACATAACGCTCACGCGGCGCTGACAGGACTTGATTCAAATACTCAAACACCTCTGTCTTTGCCGCACCCCAGCCAATGCCCTCTTGATATTTAACGCGCATCGCTGCAACTTCTTCAGGCGTTGCGAATGCTGAATAGATTTGGAATAACGAACAGTTATCTGGATCTTTTGGCTCACCTGGTTCAAGTGAATTGGTCGTGATTTTGCGTACCAACTTCAGCAACTCTTTTTCAGTCGAGAATAACGGAATCGTGTTGTTATAGCTCTTAGACATTTTACGACCATCTAGACCAACCAGCACATCAGTAGTTTCATCCACAACAGCTTCAGGAAGCGTAAAGAAATCACCTTTAAATAGATAGTTAAATCGCGTCGCCATATCACGCGCCATTTCGATGTGTTGAATCTGATCACGTCCAACAGGCACTTTATTGGCGTTAAATAACAACATATCCGCCGCCATAAGCACAGGATAGCTAAACAACCCCATCGTCACGCCTTTATCATCATCCAAATTTTCGGCTTGATTATCTGCAACCGCTGCTTTGTACGCGTGAGCACGATTCATACGACCTTTATCACACACACATGACAGCAACCACATGAGTTCAGTCGTTTCTGGCACGTCAGATTGACGATAAAACACCGCATTCGTCGGATCCAAACCGAGCGCAAGCCATGTTGCTGCAATCTCTAAACGTGACTGTTGAATACGTGCAGGATCTTGGCTTTTAATCAGTGCATGCAAATCTGCCATGAAATAATAAGATTGCACATTCGGATCAAGGCTGGCTGTGATCGCTGGGCGAATTGCACCGACATAATTACCTAAATGCGGTGTGCCAGTTGTGGTGATGCCTGTGAGTACGCGTGTTTTGGTTGTAGAGTTTGTCATAACAATAAAGTATCTTAATCAGTCTAATAACAAGTGGTGTAAGTGTAGCTTGAAGTCGATACTTACGCGACCAGCTAATAAGACAAAATTTTATTTAAGTACATATAACTCTGAGCGATTAGAATCAAATCTTGATTGAAAATAACTGCTATTCAGCGAATTTCTAATTATCGTACCTAAAGGCGCGTTTCATGATTGATGAAAATGATAAAAATCAGCTCTCCGAAGATCAAATTAACCATCAAAAGATGCTTGATTTAATCAGTAAGGATAAGGAAAGAATTGAAAATGAATTTTCAGGAAAAGACATCCAAATTCAAGCGGCTTTAGATGAAGTTAAGAATCCGCAAAGATGGAATCTATATTCTTTCTGGAACTTACTGCCATTTTTAATCACTTCTATTGGCTTGATTATTATCGGGCCGAACAGAGTTTCTGGTGACAATTTGCTGGATGTCATTCACCACCGCTTGGAACCTTATTTACTCATTGTCGTGATGCTTTACTTTTTAATTGAAAAACTGACAGGGAAAACCATTTTATCTTCTCGTTATAAAAATCAAGTGCCTACATGGGTTCTAATTATAGATAAATCGGTATTAATAGTTTGTGGGTGCGGAATGGCTATTTTATTGATAGTCGGTGCGAGAGATGCTCTTATTCCTATCGCATTGCAAACACTAACTTTAATGAAGCATTGAAGGAGTAACTCTCAGAAACAACAAAGCCCACATCAATGCGGGCTTTGTTTAAACGCTAAAGTGAGCTTACTCTGAATCTGGCTCTTGAGCAGCTTCTTCACCCTCTTCTGCTGCGACTTCCGCAACAACCTCAACAGGTGATTCCGCGCCATCAGCATCCACTTCAGATGCTACACCCTCAATCACTTCATCATCTTCAACGCCTTCCAAGCAGACAACACCAACGAGTGTTTCACTATCGCCTACACGAATCAGCATCACACCTTGTGCATTACGTCCAACTGAACGAATTTCAGAAACACGTGTACGAACCATCGTACCGCCATCAGAAATCAGAAGAAGCTCATTGGTATCATTTACAGCAACCGCACCCACTAGCTCACCATTACGTTCGCTGGTTTTAACCGCAATCATGCCTTTACCGCCACGACCTTTGGTTGGGAAGCTGTCTACAGAAGTACGTTTACCGAAGCCATTGGCACAAGCAGTCAAAACTTCACCACTTTCAGGCGCAACCACCAAGGAGACGACGCGACTAATAAAGCCACTATCACTGCTATTATCATCTGCATCATCAACAATCACGTCATCATCTGACTCATCCACGTCAGTCACCAGACTGACGCGCATACCGCGGATACCTTTCGCAGTTCGGCCCATGACACGCACTTTATCTTCTTTAAAGCGAACGACTTTACCTTCATTGCTAAACAACATGATCTCTTGCGTACCATCGGTGATCGCGACACCAATCAACGTGTTTTCACCCTTAAGATCAATCGCACGTAAACCAGAAGTACGCGGACGACTGAACTGTTCAAGCGCAACGCGTTTGACCGTACCATCTGCTGTCGCCATAAACACATAATGATCTTCTGGGAAGTCCATCAACGGCAAGATTGCGGTGACGCTTTCACCATCTTCCAGCGGCAACAAGTTGACTAACGGACGACCTTTAGAACCGCGGCTTGCTTGCGGTACATCGTAAACTTTCAGCCAATAGACTTTACCGCGACAAGTGAAACACATCACTGTTGCATGGTTAGACGCAACAACTAAATGCTCAATATAGTCGTCTTCTTTCATGCTCGTCGCAGACTTACCACGGCCACCACGACGCTGTGCCGCATAATCCGCCAATGGCTGAGTTTTTGCATAACCCGTTTTAGAAACAGTCAACACAACTTGTTCTTGCGGAATCAAATCAGCACGCGAGAAGTCGATACGCGACTCAACAATCGCTGTACGACGCGCATCACCATACTGTGCCAAAACAGCACGCAGTTCTGAACGGATAATATCCATCAGCTTGGTAAAGCTATCGAGGATTGATTGTAGCTCTGCAATTTCACCCAAAATTTCACTGTATTCAGCAAGTAACTTATCCTGCTCCAAACCTGTCAAACGATGTAGACGCAATTCAAGAATCGCCGCAACCTGTGCGGGAGACAAACGATACTGATCGCCTGTCAAACCGAACGGATTTGCAGGGTCTTCGCCCTCAATCACATCAGGACGAATCGAACCTTGACCTGCTTTTTCAAGCAGTGCCAACACACCGCCAGCTTGCCATTGTCCTTCAAGTAAACGGACACGCGCTTCGCTTGGGTTTGCAGAGGTTTTGATGGTTTCAATAATGCCGTCAATGTTTGCCAGCGCAACCGCCAAACCTTCTAACAAATGACCGCGTTCACGCGCTTTGCGCAATTCAAATATTGTACGACGCGTCACCACTTCTTGACGATGACGAATAAACGCTGCGATCAGTTCTTTAAGATTTTTAAGACCTGGTTGACCATTTTCAAGAGCAACCATGTTAATGCTGTAAGACGTTTCAAGCGGTGTATTAATAAATAAATTATTAATAATGACATCGACATTTTCATTACGACGCAAGTCTACAACGATACGCATACCGTCTTTATCAGACTCATCGCGCAGCGCACTGATGCCCTCTAGCTTCTTCTCTTTAACCAAGCTCGCAATATGCTCAATCAGCTTTGCTTTGTTGACTTGGTAAGGAATTTCAGTGTAGACGATACTGGTATTACCCGATTTATTGTCTTCTTCGAGATGATATTTACCGCGAATATGTAAGCGACCACGACCCGTTTTATAGGCGTCAATAATGCCGCTTTTACCGTAAATGATACCGCCCGTTGGAAAGTCAGGCCCAGAAATATGCTCCATCAAGCCTTCAATCGTGATATCGCTATCATCGACATAAGCCAAACATGCGTTCAGTACTTCGGTAATATTATGCGGCGCCATGTTAGTCGCCATACCGACCGCGATCCCTGCTGATCCATTGATCAGTAAGTTTGGAATACGCGTTGGCATGACTTTCGGAATACGTTCTGAACCGTCGTAGTTATCTTCCCA
>JASLFQ010000167.1 GCA_030150595.1 Aquirhabdus sp. | reverse complement strand
CTTGTGCATCCAGTACTTTGCATTCACTGAGTTCCGCCAAAAAACTACTTTTGCGTTCACGAAAACCAACCAGCATCGCTTCTTTTTTAATGACATATTTCGCGCCTAATCGCGCTTTACGGCGATAATCTGTTCGAGTTGAGCGCAATGGTGGCAACCATTTCAGCGGAGACAAACCACCGAAATGTTGGAAGTGATCATTCAATACCGTTTGCTTAAAGGCAATTTGTGCATCAGTCGACCAATGTTGCAAACTACAACCACCGCACACCGTAAAATGCGGACATATTGGCTCGACACGTTCTGGTGATGGATTTTCAATGGATAATGCATCCGCTTCTTCGTACTTTTTGTGACTTTCGTGCACTTTGGCAACGACTGTTTCACCAACTAGACCAAAAGCAACAAATACTTTTTTGCCCAATTTTTCGACTGGATGACTTTGTTCTGAGTCAGGCTGCGAGCCGTAATACGTTACGCCACGACCTTCGTGTGACAGTTTTTCAATATTGAATTTTAAAGCAGGCTGTTCGCGCAATTTTTCGCGTTGGTTACGTCTCATCGATGGTGTCTCAAGGTAAATACGAAGGAATACTGGCTTATTGCGGAAACTCAAATATGTCGTAAAAATACTTTATTGTATTGATAAAACTAAAAATAATATTTATTTCTGCATGTCGAATCCATTCAACATCCAAGTCGCCGAACATTATAAAACACTCGATGACTGGACGCGTACTTTTTCTATTTATTTTTATCGGATACCGCAATCTTTGCACAAGCAAATGAAGTGTTTTACTCAAAATATCTCAGAAAAAATTAACGACTTAAAACACTACAAATCACTTTTACGTATAACTAATGCGATTTTTAATGGTTCTTTAGATATAAGAAACTGATTACGATTCTCTCATCTTCTTCGGTTTTTTAATTATTTTAAGGGGTTTAATCATGTCAGTTCGCCACAATTTTCGTCCTGCATTACTTGCTGTAAGTCTTTTGGCAGCAAGCTTTGCCGCCAGTGCAAATTCAGATGAATTACTCAATGTATCTTATGATCCGACACGTGAATTATACGCCGCTTTTGATGATTCATTTGCGAAGTATTGGGAAAGCAAAACTCATCAAAAAGTAACATTCAAACAATCTCATGGTGGTTCTGGCGCACAATCTCGTGCAGTCATCGATGGCTTAGGTGCTGATGTCGTCACACTGGCGCTTGCAGCAGACATTGACGCCATTGCCGATAAAACTGACTTATTACCAAAAAACTGGCAAGCACGTTTACCAAACAATTCAACGCCATACACATCAACGATCGTTTTCCTTGTGCGTAAGGGCAATCCAAAAAATATTAAAGATTGGGGCGACATTATCAAGCCTGGTGTTGAAGTTGTGACACCAAATCCAAAAACATCAGGTGGCGCGCGTTGGAATTACCTTGCAGCGTGGGGATGGGCAAAAGAACAGCCTGGTGGCAATGACGCAAAGGCACGTGCTTTCGTTCAGCAAGTATATGCACATACCAAAATCCTAGATTCTGGCGCACGTGGCGCAACGACAACGTTTGTTGAGCGCGGTCAAGGCGACGTGCTTCTTGCATGGGAAAATGAAGCGTACTTGGCAAAGCGTGAAGCAGGCGATAAGTTTGAAATCATCACGCCAAGCGAATCCATCTTGGCAGAACCACCAGTTGCACTGCTGGATAAGAATGTAGACAAACACGGCACACGTAATCTCGCAACAGGTTATTTGAATTATCTATATTCACCAGTCGGTCAAGAAATTGCTGCGCAAAACTTCTATCGTCCGCGCAATCCACAAATCGCAGCGAAATACGCCAAAAACTTCGCGCCTGTGAAACTGTTTACCATCGACAAAGAGTTTGGCGGTTGGACTAAAGTTCAAAAGACTCACTTTGCTGACGGCGGTGTTTTTGACCAAATCGTCACCGCAAATGCGTCTGCAAAATAAGATCCCGCCCCCATACCACTGACATCAAAAGGTCTCGAATATGACAACCCTTATTCTTCCCGGTGTCGGTGGCAGTGAACCAGCGCATTGGCAAAGTTGGCTTGAACAAGAGCTGGATGATGCAAAGCGCATCGAACAATCTGATTGGAATAGCCCTGTTCTCCACACTTGGCGTCAACCACTGGATCATGCACTGCTGACAGCCACTGAACCGGTCTGGATTGTGGCGCATAGTTTCGGTTGCCTTGTCACCATGTCGGCATTATTGAGTCGTGTTTTAGCTCGTAAAGTCGCTGGTGTTCTATTGGTTGCACCCGCATCGCCTGAACGATTTACCTTGGCAGGCTTTGCTCGATCAACTTATGACGAACAAAAAGAAAGCCCTGCATTACTGAGTCGTGTTTTACCGCGTGCACCGCTCGGCCTGCCGATACGAATGATCGCAAGTCGTACCGATCCATGGTTAGCTTTTGATGCAGCGGAATGGTGGGCAACACGTTGGGGTGCAAAGTTGATCGATTTGGGAGATGCGGGGCATATCAATGTCGCGGCAGGATTTGGTGCGTGGCCACAAGTGATTTCCGAGTTGAATATCCTCAAACACGGCACACAACTCACTAAACCCCGCTCACTGAAACACCTTGCAACCAATGCTTTCACGAATGCGCAATTACAACCAGCATCAAATCAATCCGATGTTGATTACAGCGAACAGCAAAAAAATGTGCAGCTTTTAAAAAAATTTAATTAATCGTTTGAATTGAGAGTCATACCATGAGTTCAACACGCGTTTTACCCGGGTTTAATTTGTCATTGGGCTTTACGCTGGTGTACTTATCACTCGTTGTCCTAATTCCATTATCCGCTGTATTTATCAAAGCAGCAGGCATTAGCAGTGCAGACTTATTGAACTTAGTGCAATCACCACGCGTACAAGCTTCGTTCTTTCTAAGCTTTGGCGCGTCATTTATTGCAGCATTAGTGAATGTGTTTTTTGGATTATTACTGGCGTGGTCTTTGGTGCGTTATTCATTTCCTGGCAAGCGCTGGGTGGATGCATTGATTGATCTGCCGTTTGCTTTGCCGACCGCCGTTGCGGGGATTGCATTGACCACACTGTATGCCAGCAATGGCTGGATTGGTCACATCCTTGAACCTTGGGGTCTAAAAGTTGCGTATACCCGCGTCGGTGTGACACTTGCACTGATTTTTATTGGTCTGCCCTTTGTTGTGCGAACAGTACAACCTGTATTGGCTGATTTAGAAGTTGAACTGGAAGAAGCCGCTACAGCTTTAGGTGCACAGCGCTGGCAGACGATTTGGTATGTCATTTTACCCGTCTTATTCCCTGCACTGCTTACAGGCTTTGCCTTGGCTTTTGCACGCGCGGTAGGTGAATACGGTTCGGTGATTTTTATCGCAGGCAATATTCCCCTCAAGACTGAAATCGCACCATTACTCATCGTCTCTCATCTCGAAGAGTACGACTACGTCGGCGCAACCGTGCTTGCCGCGATTATGCTCATTATTTCTTTCATTCTATTGTTCTTCATTAATTTACTGCAAAACTGGGCAAGTAAGAAAACAGGTCGTACTGCAGTTTCATGAGAATACTTAACTAAATAGCTCCTTGAGCGGAGTCGAAATGTGCGGGTTTATTCAACCACAAAGATCTTCACTTCAACTCCGCTCAGTGAACTGCTTTTTTTAGTAGAAATAGAAAATTAACAAACTAAAACCTGTTTTAGTATTTTAAATAAATCGTTTAAAAATTTGTGAAGGGTGAGTGCATCAAGATGAGTATTGGATCTTCTTTAAGTGCGTATGAATTGGCGGAACGCCTAGAGCGCAATGATTCCACGCGAGAAGCGAGTTGGTTACGCGGACTCATTTTAGGCATTAGTCTGGTGTTCTTTGCATCTTGTTTATTACTGCCACTGATTCTCGTGTTTGTCGAAGCGTTTCGGCAGGGCTGGCACACTTACTTACGTGCATTGGTTGATTCAGATACGTTATCGGCAATCAAACTCACGTTACTCACTGCCGTCATTGCAGTGCCACTGAATGTGATCTTTGGCTTGGCAGCAGCATGGGCGATTGCCAAATTTCAGTTTCGAGGAAAAGCATTACTGACTACGCTCATTGATCTGCCATTTTCGGTATCGCCTGTGGTTGCGGGTCTGATGTTGGTGCTGGTATTTGGTAGTCGTGGTTGGCTTGGCGGTTGGCTCAGTGACATAGATTTCCGAGTTATCTATACACCGCTTGGCATCATCTTAGCGACTGTATTTATTACCGTCCCGTTTGTTGCGCGTGAGCTCATTCCTCTGATGGAAGCGCAAGGCAACGAAGAGGAAGAAGCCGCCATTGTCCTCGGTGCAAATGGCTGGCAGACATTCTGGCATGTGACGCTGCCGAATATTAAATGGGGTCTGTTATACGGTGTGATTCTGTGTAATGCGCGGGCGATGGGTGAGTTTGGCGCGGTGTCAGTGGTTTCAGGACATATTCGCGGCGAGACCAATACCCTGCCACTGCAAGTTGAGATTTTGTACAACGAATATAGCTTTAGCGCCGCTTTTGCCGTCGCATCACTATTAGCATTTTTAGCGTTAATCACCTTACTCATCAAAACATGGGTTGAAGGTCGCGCGTACCAAGCAGCAAAGACAAACTGATTGAATAACACATTGATTACCAAATTGAAGAGAGAACAACATGAGTATCCAAGTTAAAAATATTGATAAGTTCTTTGGTGATTTCCATGCACTCAAAGACATTTCACTCGACTTTCCAGAAGGCGAATTGGTCGCTTTGCTCGGCCCATCAGGCTGCGGCAAAACCAGCTTGCTCCGCATCATTGCAGGACTAGAAAGTGCTGATCACGGACACGTTTTACTAGAGGGTGAAGACGCCACAGGAACGCATGTCCGTCAGCGTCAAGTCGGCTTTGTGTTTCAACATTACGCATTGTTCCGTCACATGACGGTGTTTGATAATGTCGCTTTCGGCTTGCGTGTTCGCCCACGCAAAACACGTCCGAGTGAAACCGAAATCAAGCGTCGCGTTCACCAACTCTTAGACTTGGTGCAATTGGACTTTTTGGCCGATCGCTTCCCAGCGCAACTCTCTGGTGGTCAGCGCCAACGCATTGCACTGGCGCGCGCACTGGCGGTTGAACCACGCGTTTTATTGCTGGATGAACCCTTTGGTGCGCTCGATGCCAAGGTGCGTAAAGAACTCCGTCGCTGGTTACGCAACTTGCATGATGAGCTGCATATCACTTCTATTTTCGTGACTCACGATCAAGAAGAAGCCCTCGAAGTAGCCGACAAAATCATCATCATGAACCAGGGTCGCGTTGAGCAAATCGGAAGTCCACGCGAAGTGTATGAGAAACCTGCTACGCCATTTGTATTTGATTTCTTAGGCCAAGCCAATCGCTTTGAAGGTCGAATCAATGGTCAGCAATTGCAGGTCAATCAAGATACTTTAGCTTTGCCCGCGTCTTATCATCAAGGTGACGTCATTGCGTTCGCGCGTCCACATGAACTTGAGATTCAGACCACGCAACACGGTTCCTCATCTCTTGCTGCGACGGTGCTACGTGAAGTGTGGATTGCAGGTCAAACCCATGTCGAAGTGTTAAATGCGCATGGCCAGATTTTGGAAATCAGTTTAGCCGCTGAACACCTCAAATCACTTGACCTTAAGCCGCAGCAACAAGTCTGGATTACTGCCAAGAATTTGCATGTGTTCGAGAAAGATTTGACAGCGCCAGCAGTCAAGAAGTCCGCCTAAATCGCGGACTTCTTAAACGAAAACTTGTATATGAAATAGTGAAAAACGTTATCTTATATTGTTATATAACATATGGTTTTATTTATTAAAAATTCATATAGAATGCATGTAAGACATCAATTTATTCATAAACAAATTTCTCTAAACATCATCAGATGCTTTATTGATAAGAGCATTTAGTTTATTGATTATTTGAATATTTTTTAGAGAATGCGACGAAGAACCAATATTAAAGAGATAGCATTATTATGAATTTCCAACAATTACGGATCATCCGTGAAACGATACGCCAAAAGTACAATTTAACCGAAGCGGCGGCAGCACTGTATACCTCGCAATCTGGTGTCAGTAAGCACATCAAAGACCTCGAAGATGAGCTTGGCGTTCAACTCTTCGTTCGTAAAGGTAAACGATTACTCGGCCTAACCGAACCTGGACAAGCACTGGCAGGGATCGTTGATCGGATGCTCATTGATGCCGATAATATCAAACGTTTGGCAGCGGATTTCACCGCGACCAACGAAGGCGAACTCATCATTGCGACCACACACACGCAAGCATGTTATGTATTGCCACCGATCGTTGCACGCTTTAAACAAGCTTTTCCTAAAGTGCATTTGGTTTTACAACAAGCCAGTCCAACCGAAATTGCGGAACTTGTCGCTCACGGCGAAGCAGACATTGGCATTGCAACGGAATCGTTGACTAATTATCCACAGCTGGTGTCGTTCCCTTACTACCGTTGGGAGCACAGTTTAATTGTTCCGCAAGGACATGCCCTCGCGCAGCAACAAACCATCACGCTATCTGACTTAGCCAAATGGCCACTGATTACTTATCACGGCGGGTTTACCGGTCGCTCAAAGATTGACAATACCTTTAAACAAGCCAAGCTGACACCTGATATCGTCATGTCAGCTTTGGATGCGGATGTGATTAAAACCTATGTTGAACTTGGCATGGGTGTGGGCATCGTCGCTTCGACAGCATTTAATGCGGATCGTGATCGTCGCCTGCAACAGATTGAAACATCGCTGTTTGGTGAAAATACAACATTAATTGCGGTTCGCCGTAACCATGTATTACGCGGCTTTGCGTATAAGTTTATCGAACTGTGTAACGCCAGCTTGGACATCAACAGTGTGCGAGAAGCAGCATTATCGGAAGAGACTTAATTATAAACAGACGAAGACAAATACGTGATCGCTAGGCGGTCACGTATTTGCTGTATTTATAGTAATTAGAAATCGAAAAGAAATTTGAAATTGAAAGTAAAAAACCCGCACTAATCTCATCCTGATAGCGCGGGTTCCACATGTTAACGTCCTGTTATTGCATCCTTACCGCTTATAGTTCATCATGAACTACTTACGTTTACATCCTACGGCAGTCCTTCCCTTTGGCAATCCATGCCGACATCCCTGTGCCGTGAAGCTATTATGCTTAGATACAATGTGCAGTAATAGTGTCAAGAAACGTCAAGTTATGTAAGTAAATGCGTACATTTTGTCTAACAATTACTGTCCTACCAAAATACTCCGCTCAATATTAACCATCAAACCACTGACACGATTACTCTTTTTACCAATTGCAGTCAGTAATAGTGTTTTGTCAGACCAAACTTGGATACATTTCTTAGCGCGAGTAATTGCCGTATAAATCAGCTCGCGCGTCAACATTTCTTCCGCATTAGCATCTAAAACCATTGCCACAACGCTAAATTCAGAACCCTGTGATTTGTGAATAGTGAGTGCAAAAGCCGTTTCGATTTGTTCAGGCGGTAAACGTGTTGCCGCAATCGGCGAACCACGATCAGGAAAATAAACCCATAATCGCCCTGTTTCATCAGCCAAACACACGCCAATATCGCCATTCGACAAACGTAAACCGTAATCATTGCGCGTCACCATCACAGGTCGACCGACATACCAACCGCCGCTGCGCACACTCTGATCCTTTAAAGCATGTTGCAAATGTTCCCCCAAAACTTGATTAATGGCATTTGCTCCAAAGTCTCCATGCCGCTGTGCGCACAGCACACGGAATTGGTCGAAAGCTGCAAATAAATCTTTGACTGAGGCTACGGATAAGGGATGCTTTTCTGTTTTCAATGATTCTAAACAATCTACATAAGGTGTAAAACCTTGCCACAATTGCTCAAAAACCTTAGGTTTCTTTGCTTTATCCAAATCAAAATATTGAACTTGCTCATTACCCGTCAAAGCCGAAAGTACGGAAGCCTCATCTTGTCTCAACACGCCATTTGCAAGTAAGCCAATCCCTTCATCGGCTTTAAAACGATTACTTTCCAGCAAATGCACACGATAAGGTTTAAGCGCGTCAGACTCCCCCAAATCTGCCAATACCGCACCAGCATCTACCGCCGCCAGCTGATCCGCGTCACCAAGAATAATCACCCGCGTACCCACTGCAATTGCATCGAATAACAAACTCGCCAATGCCAAATCCAACATCGATCCTTCATCAATAATGATGAGGTCGAAAGGCAATGTCTCATAACGATGATAACGTGGCGTACTGCGTCCACCCAGTCCGAGTAAACGGTGAATGGTTTGTGCATCTTGAACTTTTACATGACCAATGCCAGCGCGTTGAAACTCAGCAGTCAATACACTTTGCATCCGCTGTGCGGCCTTTCCAGTCGGTGCCGCCAGTGCCACACGTAAATGTGGCTGCTCTTGTTGTAAAGCTTTCACAATTCGCGCCAACGTATAGGTTTTCCCTGTCCCTGGCCCGCCAGTAATCAGCGTAAATGGCGATTTTGCTGCCAACTCAATGGCTTGCTTTTGTAAATCTTTGAGCGAAATCTCATGAGATAAATCCACCTGTGCAGCTTTAGGCGCAGTCTCAGGATTTAATAGTGCGGCAAGGCGTTCCGCCAATTGCCATTCTTGCTGCCAGTGTCGATAGAAATACACATATTGACCACCTTGACGATCATCCATGACCACCAGCGGCGCTGGCGTTTCTAGTGCAAGGCCATCACGCACGAATAACGGATGAGATAGCCACTCATCACTCGTACTATCTTGTGTTCGATAAAGACAGGTATCACCTAGTTCCAAGGCATGGCCTAAATCAAGGATACATTGCGAAATCGCTTGTCTACTCGCGTCATCAGTTTGTGGAAACTTGGCTAATAAATGCGTGGACAGCACTTCGTACCACGTCGGGATCGCAATCGCACGTGCAGAACTATTCGATTTTGTCATGCTGCTCATACTGTGCTTCCTACTAGCTCACGGGTGCTCGAACCTGCTTTTCCAAGCAACTCATCTACATCCAAAACTAACTGTGGATCAGGCTGCCAATGCACAATGCCAGTTTGATCCGACGACGCGCTCAT
>JASLFQ010000134.1 GCA_030150595.1 Aquirhabdus sp. | reverse complement strand
ATTCAAGATAAGTTTCAAAAAGATGGCTCTGTGATGAGCGATAAAGATAAGCAGGCACTGCAGGTACAAGCGCAAGCTAAGTTAAATGACTACAATGGTACAGCTGAGGGTGTACAACGTCGAATTGAAGAAGCGCAGTCGACGATGCTAAAGACATTGATGCCTAAACTAGAAGCTATTATTGAAGATCTTCGTAAAGAAGGAAACTATGACGTGATCGTGGAGAAAAAGTATGTCATCTGGGCATCACCGACAGCAGATCTCACCAAAAAAATCACTGATCGTTTGAATGCTGCAAAATAAATGATGAGTTTGACGCTAAAGGAAATAGCCCAGTATTTAAATCAGAAAATGGTTGATCGTGGTGCCGATCCTTTAGCGGCATCAGCAGTCGTTTCAGGTGATCCTGATCTGGTGATTACTGGGTTGGCATCACTTTCGAATGCGGAGTCTTCGCATTTAAGTTTTTTGGCAAATAGCCAATATCGTGGTCAACTACAAACAACTCATGCTGGTGCAATGTTACTCACTCATGCCGATAGAGATGCATTTACTCGATCGGCAATTGTGGTTTCGGATCCTTATTTCGCATTTGCCCAACTCACACATCTATTTGACCCGTTTCTAGAAGTAGAAGTCGGCATTCATCCGACTGCAGTTATTTCGCCCAGTGCGAGTGTTGGCGAAAATGTCTCTGTTGGTCCTTTTGTTGTGATTGAAGATGATGCTCAGATTGGTGATGGTACGATACTGATTTCGTCAGCACATGTCGGGCGTGGTAGCGTAATAGGGGCAAACTGCTGGATTGGACATGGTGTGACAATTCATCATGGTTGCCGATTGGGTCAACGTGTGCGTATTCATGCTAGTGCTGTCATTGGTGCCGAAGGCTTTGGTTTTGCCACTGCTGAAGGTCGATGGCATCGCATCGTGCAGTTGGGTCGCGTCATAATTGGCGATGATGTTCGGATTGGTGCAAGTACGACCGTTGATCGCGGTGCTTTAGATGATACGATTATCGGAGATGGTGTCATTATTGATAATCAAGTTCAAATTGCTCATAACGTCAATATTGGTGCACATACGGCAATTGCTGCAGGAACTGGAATTGCAGGCAGTGCCAAAATAGGTTCGCATTGTATTTTGGGTGGTTTGGCTGGTATCGCCGGGCATCTTGAGATTGCAGATCGAGTGCATATTACAGCGATGAGTATGATTACTAGTTCAATTCGAGAGTCTGGTAGTTACTCATCAGGTTCGGCATTTGAAAAAACAACAGCTTGGCGGAAAAATGCGGTGAGAGTGAAGCATCTTGGTGAGATGGCTGCACAAATCAAAGAGTTGCAACTTGCACTGAAACAGTTAGAATTACAACTTGGTAATCAATAGTTACATCTTGAGCCTGCTGATGTACAGTATATGTGATAAGCCCAGTAATATGAGCCACTTGCTGAAAACTTTACTCAAGTCCTACTGATCCGATGTCATTGAGAATTCTATTCAGGACTATTTTTATTCGGGGAATAACCTGCTTTTTGGCAAGGTTATAGCACTTAAACGAAATAAAAATATAATGGATACATCAGATAAGTAGACACAATACAGAAGTCTGTTTTTTATGAGCATATCTTTTCCCGTGACAATGCCGATGTATATTGAAACGATTCGTGAGTTTCTACCCCAGCGTTATCCATTTCTAATGGTGGATAGGGTACTCTCCGTAGAACCTGGAAAGTCTATTGTTGCGATTAAAAATGTGACGGTGAACGAAGAGTTTTTTCAAGGACATTTTCCAGGAATGCCGGTGATGCCCGGCGTGTTAATGCTAGAGGCAATGGCTCAAGTTTCAGGAATTTTGGGCTTTATTACCGAAGAGAAACTTCCTGCAGATGGTTTTATTTATTTGTTTGCGGGTGTAGATAAGTTACGCTTTAAGCGTCGCGTGGTGCCAGGTGATACGTTGACAATCAGCGCGGAAATCATTACCTCAAAACAAAAAATTTATAAGTTTGCTTGTCAAGTGAGAGTGGGTGATGAGCTCGCTGCAAGTGCCGAAATTATGGTGATAGAGCAGAATACGGAGATTGTGAAATGAGCTTTGCGTCAGATCATACCTCAGATTTAAATCCGCAAACTCGAACGCCAGTTCGAGCGAGAGGAAAGGGTCATGCGAAGACGACAATGAACATTGACGCAAATAGCCATCCGTTAATACATCCAACCGCGATGATTGATCCAACGGCGCAAATTGATCCTTCGACTAGTATTGGTCCTTATTCTATTGTTGGTCCTGATGTCACGATTGGTGCTGATTGCATTATCGGGCCGCATGTTGTGATCAGCCGTTGGACTCGTATCGGCGTGCGGAATCGTATTTTTCAGTTTGCAACAATTGGTGAAGATTGTCAGGATTTGAAATATCACGGCGAAGAAACATGGCTCGAAATAGGCAATGATAATGTCATTCGAGAGTCGTGTACGTTTCATCGTGGAACGACGCAAGATGAAGGGCTGACTAAGGTTGGTGACAACAATTTATTTATGGTAAACACTCATGTTGCGCATGATTGTGTCATTGGAAATGGTTGCGTGTTCGCAAACAATGTCGGTATTGCCGGTCATGTCAAAGTGGGCGACTCTGTGATTGTCGGTGGGAACTCTGGTATTCATCAGTTTTGTCGCTTAGACTCGTATTCGATGATTGGTGGAGCAAGCCTGATTGTGAAGGATGTTCCTGCATACGTCATGGCATCAGGAAACCCTTCAAAGGCGCATGGCATGAACTTTGAGGGAATGCGTCGTCGTGGTTGGTCATCTGAAACGATTACTGCGCTGAAGCATGCATTTAAGATTGTGTACCGCCAAGGTTTAACCAAAGAACAGGCGATTGTTGCGTTGAAGGAAGAGATTTTACCGCAGCACTCTGAAGTGCAGTTGCTTATTGATTCTCTGCAACGTTCTGATCGTGGCATAACGCGTTAAGAATCATGAAATACAAAAAAGCCCGGATCTAAGATTCGGGCTTTTTTGTTATCTTTGATCAAAGGCTGCCGTTGTTATTGGAGTTGAATGCTACCGTTTGCTGTAATGCGTACGCGGCTATTCCCACTTTGCACTGTCTGTGCGGGGACAGCGTCACTTCCTGCATCAAACTTAGCTGCACGCATCATCATTGGATAAGGGCGTGGTTCATCGCTGCTGCTATTGATATTCATGTTGACGAGTTCGTATTTGCTTGCGCCCCAAGCATCCTGGAGTTTAGTTGCACGATCACGAAAAATTTTTGTGATTTCAGTGAGCAGTTCATTTTCAACTTTAAAACGTTGTTCATTCGATACTGAAAAATTGACACCATCTAATTGCATATTTGTTTGCAATTGTGCGATTAACTCACTGCCTGCTTTAAAGTCAGATGTTTTGAGTTGAATCTCAGCGCGGCTACGCCAGCCCGTGAGTTTATTCTTCTCACCATAAATTGGATAAGTGTTTTGAGCACCATTATTCACATGGACAGTCGGGTAGGCTTTGGCTAAATCCATCGCGTGATTGATGATTTGTGCGGTTTCTTTCGCCAGAACTGTCGGGCTTGCGTTATTCAGCTCTGTATATAAGGTGGCTTGCATTTGATCATTTTGTACTTCACGGCTAGTTTCAGCTTGGAGCGTGATAATCCGATGTTCTTGATTTTCTGCAAATGATGGTACGCTGATGAATAAAGTTGTCAAAGTTAAAGCGACTATCGATAGTCGCTTTTGACGAAGTAGAGTTTTCCTATCATTTAAAAAAGCTGTATTTGCAGGCATATTCATGTTCTCAGAGTGAAGTCGCTGGAGAATAGATGTGCTCAACCTACTCAGACTCTTAGGTATTGGCATCATCGTCGCTATCAGAGTCTTTCACTTTTTTTACTGGCTTCTTGTGTTTTTCTGTTGCTTCCGCTTTATGTGATTGTGTCTTGTCAGCTTTCTCAGTTTTCTTTATCTCGGTTTTTTCTGATTTTTTATCTACAGCAGCTGTTGGATGAGATTTTAAATAGTCAGTTGCAAAGCCAGCTTCTTGTGTGCCAGGATAATTTTTCACTAATGTTTTCATTAAAGTAATTGCCGTCGCTTGATGTTGATCTACATCAGCAAGTGTTGCTAAGCGATAGGTAGCAGCTGCTGCTTTGGCAGTTTTTGGATATTGATTCATGACAATTTTGAAGTTTGCAGAAGCTGCTGCAAAGTTTGGTGGCGTTACAGCGAGATTGAATTCGCCAAGCCAATAGTAAGCATTCGGTACAAATTGGCTTTGTGGGTAGTCGGTGATGAATTTCTTCATAGGAACAATTGCTTGTGCGGCACCGCCTGTTTTATAGGCTTCATAAGCAGCAATATAGGCGACTTTGTCGGCTTCGTCACCTGCTGGAGCGGTTGTATTGCTTGTTGCATTGGGTGCTACAGTATTTGATGATTGTGGTGCTGTTGTGTCGCTTGATGCTGGCGGGGTTGCAGTGCCATTTAATTTCTTGACGTCATCTTGCACTTGTCCCAGACGTTGATCAAAGTCGACAAAGTGGTTTTTAGCATCTTTTTGCAATTGATCAATATCGTTGTCATGGCTTTCAACTTTGCCACGCAGATTACGAACTTCTTCTTCAAGTTTTTGAACTTTTTGTGTGAGTAGCCATAGTTGTGATGTTTGGTCGCTATCTGTGCTGATGACTGGTGCAGCTGGTTGAGATAGTGGACGTGATTCGACAGGAATGTCAGCATGGGCAGACAAGCTCAAAATCATTGCCAAGCTAAGGCTCGTTAGACCAACGCGAGATACGCCAAGATATGTCGTAAGTAGAGGTTGGGTGAGTGGTGACATGAATTGTGTAGTTTTCCGTGTAGTGTTTTGCATAGTTAAAATCCAATCCAAGCAGGTAGGCACTCAAGCATGATATTAAATAAAGTGTTATTAAATTAAAAATAGCCTCGGCGACTGGCACCTTATTTCAAATCATCAGGTGCTAGTCGCCGAATATCATATCTCGGTCTATCGTTGCATGTCGTTATAAAAGTATTATTTTTTATATTCGACGGTTTTTTTGTATTTGGGACTATGCCAATACCATTTGACCTTCCGTTGGCGTTGCAAATACTTGAGCAGGCAGCTTTGCGCGGCTCAGTGCACTGGCAAGATCTAATAAAGGCTGATTCATCGCTTCATCCGTGAGTTGGAATGTACGGTGATGAATGGCAAGTGATTGAGTGGCTTGTAAGTCTTGATGGGCTTGCACTGCATCTGTGGGATTCATATGCATTGCGTGCATCACGGCGCGTGGTTCATAAGCGCCAATCGGCAGGAGTGCTAGACGTGGCGCGCCAAGTCGTTCGCGAATTTCGGTAAAATGCTTCGCATATCCTGTATCGCCAGCAAAGAACATATGATCATCTGGTGTAAGCACGGACACGCCGCCCCATAAGGCCATATTACTGTCTTTTAAGCCACGCCCTGAAAAGTGCTGTGCAGGCGTGAAAACAATTTTAAGCCGATCATCTTTGTGAAAGTCGATTGATTCCCACCAATCTAGTTCGATGACACGCATTTGTGGCTGTAAATATTGACCATTGCCGAGACCAGAGTAAATAGGCATTCGATCACGGGCATATAGCCAGTTGAGAGAAACCTTATCCAAATGATCATAATGATTATGGCTTAGTAATACAGCGTCAATGGTTGGTAAATCTTCTAATGCGATTCCAGCTGGACGTACACGTTTTGGCCCAACAAATGATGCAGGACTGGCACGCATGCCCCAAACAGGATCCGTTAAGAAGTTGTATGGGCCGATTTGAACCAAGACTGTCGCGTGACCGACAAACCAAACTTTCCAGTCCGTGATCGGTGCATCGGGGCGGGCTTGAGGTAATGTCGCGACAGGAATATTTTCTTCCCAAACAGGCCATGCGGCTTTGCGGCGGTTGATGAGCCATTCGGCGACGGTCATGCCGCGTTTGGGCACAGGCCATGGATGACGAAATCGCGTGGCTGTTGCATGAGGGACATCTGGACGCTCAAATGCTGGCACAAACCAACCCTCACTGAGTCCCGTTGTCGTGGGGAGTATGGTAGTTTTCTTGGAGAGTTCTTGGGTTGTGGTTGATTTGGTTTCGGAGGTTTCAATTGCGAAGTTTGACATGGCTGACTTTAGCATGAGGATTGATACTCAATGATTGGTTGAGATGACGCGCCGAATAAAAAATCTCATAGGGGAATATTTGAATAAACCATAGCGCATTTTATAGACATTTTGATGACAAAATTGCCTAACAATCGCGTAGACCTGCAACCAGAATAGTTAGATTCTTGTATCTACATGTTTAGTGATGGGGGCGCGATTTAACTTTATCTAGTACAACCCAAAACTTAATTTTTGAAAAATATGAGAAACCGTCTTGTAAACATCGCTGATTTCGCTATACTTGCTCGCTCAATGGTAGCCCTGCTGGTTACTTCGCAATGTCACTTCGTAAACCCCGCCAGGACCGGAAGGTAGCAACGGTAGCGAGTGTGATGTGTGCCGAAGAATTGCTAGTGGGGTTGCCACCCAGATTCTTGTTTTATATCTAAAAATAATAAGTTTTGGCTATTCCGCAATATTAACTAACATCGAAATTCGGCACTTCTTCCTTTCCAACTACAAATAATTCTGGCAGTAATTCCAGCTCTAATATTGCCTGCGGCATGGCTGATTTCTTTTTTCTGAGGTTTTCTCTGAGAAATTTATCTAATTCTGAAACAGCTTTGAATGCGCTCCATGCTTCTTTAGCGTTAGGGAAATAGCCACCATGAACAACTCTTCCACGAATTTTGTATACGTTAATATTCCACGATGAAACTACACTAAGCTCATTGTCGAGACTCCAATCGCCGCCAACTCTTTGACTTAATGTCTTTTTAATTCTTGACATAAAAGGGGTTGAATCAAACGCATCGGCAATTTCATTTTCTGATTTTCCATCAACAGCCAAAATGTGATAATAAATTCCATTTAGGTATGCTTCTGAGCACAATCCTAAATATATCAGTGTCTCTCTATACTCCCCTCTATGTAGGTGTCTACGAGCATCAGCAAAAAATTGAATTGCAGAAGTGAATTTTCCTGGATTAAAACTAATCTCAAAACCTAGATTACGTACGGCAAGTGTAGCTTCTTCAGATAAATTGAATATAATATCTTCATAGTTCGATGGGTTGCGATTAACAATAAAAGGTCCCTGATCAATAATGTTCCAATCTGGTAAATTAATTACGGATAAATGAATAAGAAAAGATTGCTCTAAATTAACTGAATAGACTTTACTATCTTCCACCAGCATTCTGTATGAATAAAGAATATTATTTAGTCGATTGATTAGATGTACACAATGTTCATATACAGAATGAAATAGCTCTCTTTTAAGTTCGCTGATTTTTAAAACATCGTTAACTTTACTATCCTTGGAAACAATAATTCCGAATTCAACTCTTGTTTTCAGAAATGTTCTTTCAGATCCTTTATCCATTGTGTATGGCATTGGAGTTTTTACTTCGTATTTATTGAATGCAAAAACTGTCGCATTCTGATTACACAGTGCTGAGAAAATGGTTCCATCTTTTACTGGAAGTTGAAAAGGAAGTGGCATCGAAAACAATAAACATTTGGTGGGTGTGAAAGGAATATCTCCGCACTGGCTAAATTCATTCTCGAACCAAGCTTTATTTATTATGAACTTTTGAGGTTCTTTTTGTTTATTGTCCATTTTTAATTGCCTAGTTTTAAACGTAATTGTCCCTACTGATCTTATACGGCAATTGTTGCCGTATAAGCTTGTCTCCGTGATTATTGCGCTGGTTTTTTTGTCTGTTCAGGTAGAGTCGCGGAGGATGGATTATCATCTGCTTTAGGCTTTTCTTTACCCAAGACAACTGCAAGCATTGCATCTGGATTCACGTAGCGTGCAAATGCCTGATGTGCGGCTTCAGGTGTGACAGCTTCAATTTGTTTTGGATAGTCGGCCATATAACTGTTAGGCAAGCCATAGAATCCCATGGTGGCTAGAAACGAAAGGACGTTCTGGTTGCTACTCAATGAAAGTGGGTAACTATTCAGGATGCCTGTTTTGGCTTCATCAAGAGTTTTCAGGTTCACGCCCTTCTGAATATAGTCACGTAATGTTTGTCGTGCAACTTTAAGACTTTCATCCGTTTGGTCGCTGCGCGTTGAGTAGTTAATCACAAACGGCCCATTGCTGCGCATTGCGCTAAAGCCGCTATAAGCGCCATAAGTGAGTCCACGCTTGACCCGAAGTTCTTGCATCAGGATAGCGCTAAAATCTCCACCGCCAAATACTTCATTCCCGACCGTGAGGGCGGGTAAGTCTGGATTGTTGCGCGTCACACCGATTTGTCCCATGATGACGTGAGTCTGTGTTGAATCAAATGGCACGTAAACCGTACGTGCAGTCGTTGCATCAGGTGTAGGTAGGGCACGAGCATGTTGCCCTTGTGGAAGACTTTGCGTAATGCGTTCTGCTAGCGCTTGTGCTTGTGCCAAACTCATTTGTCCAGCGATAGCAATATTCAGATTGTGTGCAACGAGATAAGTGTCCTTAAACTTGCGAATATCCGCAGGTTTGATTTGATCAATGCTGGCGAGTGTTCCTGTGCTTGGTTCTGCGTAAGGATGCTTGCCATACAGCTCTTGCCAAAAGCGTATATTGGCCGTGGTCGCGGGAGAATCTTTTTGTTGAGCGAGCCCAATGCGATTTTGTTGCATGATGCGGTCGTAGCTGGCTTGTGGAATTTGCGCGTCTTTTAAAATCGAGAGCAGTTGGTCAACAGCAGGATTTAATAAATCGCTGTCTGATAAGGTTCGTAAATTGACCGTAAACATATCGCGATAAGCTGCCGAGCCGAATTGCGCGCCGAGGCGTTCAAAGTTTGCAGAAATTTGATCTGTCGTCTGTGTGGATGTACCTTCAGCAAGCAGTTGAGAGGTGAGGGACGCGAGTCCATATTGACCAGCTTTAAGCTCTCCATCGCGTGCAGAACCCGCATCAAATACCAATTTAATATCAACAATCGGCAGTTCAGGTGCTTCGACAAATAACACGAGTGTTCCGCTGCTAGTCTTGAACTCGTGAACGGCTGGTGTGCGTAATTGGCTCACGCTGACTGGTTTCTTTAAACTATTGAGTTGCTTGAGCGCTGTAATTTCCACGGACGATGGTGTGCTGCTTGGGTGCGGTTCAGCGTGGACGAGCATTGATGCAGCGATGCTGACAACAAGAAAAGAGAGCGTGAATGTTAAGTGGTTGAATACAATTTTCATTTGCTGGTCTCCGCTGGACTATTTTTATTATTTTTTTCTTGCCGAGGTTTGGTTGTCGTAGGCTCGGACGAAAGGGGCTCCAGATACAGCGTTGATAAACTATCTATTGTTAAATAGCGTTTAGCCGCATCTTGTACCGTTTGCACTGAAAGCGCGTTTAATTTTTCAGGAAATTCATCGGCAAGTTTATAGCTGAGATTAGACACTTCGAGTGCGCCAATCAGCTGGGCTTGACCCGTGATGCTGTCTTGATTAAAAGTCATGCCTGCGCGTTGATTGATTTTGACGCGGGCGAATTCATCAGGTGTGATGGGATCGGTTTTGAGTTTTTCTATTTCTTGTAAAATCGCTGTGCGTGCTTCTTCTAATGTATGACCTTGTGCAGGAACGGCTGAGACGGTAAATAAGCTACCACCGCGTCCAAATAAGTCATAGTTTGAACTGACTCCCGCGAGCAATTGTTTTTCACGGACAAGACGCGTTTCTAACCGTGCAGAAAGTCCACCATCTAATACTTCACTGGCTAAACTGAGCGCATAGGCATCATCTGGTTTCTCCGCGGTCGTCAGCGATGGAACATTCCATGCTAAAAATACAGTCGGCACCTGAACTGCTGCATGGATCGTCATGCTGCGTTCACCTGTATGCAAAAATTCATCGACATCAGGGCGTGCTGGTACAGGACGCTTAGGAATTTGTCCAAAATACTGCTTCACTTCAGTCATCGCATCGGCTGGGGTTA
>JASLFQ010000114.1 GCA_030150595.1 Aquirhabdus sp. | reverse complement strand
CGATTGAAAATATCAACATCAAGAAAGACACGACACTCGCGATGATGTGGGCGGCGAAGCGTCGCGGGCATACGTTGGGTTATGTGCTGCAAAGTGATTTATTCATTAATAATGGCAAAGCGTTTGGGTTGGTGAAGCCGCTCGATGTTTTTGAAAACACCAAAGACTTCTACAAACTTGGCGAAACGGTGCGTGAATCGCTTGCCAGTTACGACGTGATTTTGATGCGCAAAGATCCGCCGTTTGATATGAATTTCGTTTATACGACGTATATTCTGGAGCAGGCTGAGCGTGAAGGTGCGTGGGTGGTCAATCGTCCACAGAGCTTGCGTGACTGCAATGAAAAGCTATTTGCGACGCAGTTTCCAGAGCTGATGGTGCCAACGTTGGTGACGTCGCAGCAATCGCTGATTCGTGAGTTTTTGGCGGAGCATGGCGACATAATTGTGAAGCCGTTGGATGGGATGGGTGGTTCGGGGATTTTCCGTTTGCAAACGGGTGTGCCGAATGTTGGTTCAACCTTGGAAATGCTGACGAATCTCGGTCAATTGCCGATTATGGCGCAGAAATATATTCCAGAAATTGTTGATGGCGATAAGCGCATTTTGCTGATCAATGGCGAGCCTGTGCCGTATTGTTTGGCGCGTATTCCGCAGAATGGCGAGGTGCGTGGCAATCTCGCGGCTGGCGGACGTGGTGAAGCGCGACCGCTGACTGAAAAAGATCGCGCCATCGCAGCGAAAGTTGGGCCTGTGCTGCGCGAAAAAGGTTTGATTTTTGTCGGTTTGGATGTGATTGGTGAGTATGTGACGGAGATCAATGTCACGAGTCCAACGTGTGTGCGTGAGATTGATGCGCAGTTTGGGACGTCGATTGCGGATGATTTGTTTGAGGTGCTGGAAAAGGGGCGAGGGTGATTTATCTAGATTTTGGTGCAATGCGCTTTTGGCTTATTGCACCCTACACGAGCTTGTGGCGATTAGTGCTTAAGGTGTTGGAAGTGGGGTGGCGTTGATTTTCTTTCCTTGAGTTTGCTGAATACAACGTTTCGAGAAAACGAATTATGCCAAATAAACTACCTTTGGTTTTTAAAAATAGGGTTCTTGAGATGCCCGAGTATCGACAGGGCGTGAATAAGATCAAAGTTAGACTGCAAAGTGGTATTGAGTATTCTTCGGTGTTTGTGGCGTGGGGTAGTGAGATCGTGAAAGTCGGTGCTTCGACGGAAATACCATTTGAAGTGAATGACATTGTTTATGTAGAAAATGATTTGTAGTAAATGTAGGGTGCAATAAGCCTTAGCGCATTGCACAATCCTCAATCACAAATCTCTCCCTGCATTGAAGTTCAAAGCTAGCTGCTGTAAATCACTTAAAAATAATTATGGTGATGCCATTTGGTGCAATGCGCTTTGGCTTATTACAGCCTACGCAGGCATGAAATGCACATGGATCTTAATTTTTATCTTTCCACCATGCGATTCCGCAGCCTGCCAATAATCCCAATAGAGCACCCAAGATTAAGAAAACAATACGATTGGGAAATGTCTGTTTGTCTGGATTATTAATCGGATAAATGGGTTTTGTTGCAAGTTCATCAATTAATGATAAGTTACCATTGAGTTGGTCTTGTTGTAATTGCAGCGCTCTTTTTGCAGCTTCTTTGGCTTTGATATAACCAGACACGGAATACCCACCGCGTGACATCTGATGGTTTAGTGCTGAAATGTCCTTGTCCGTCATAGATAGATTCTGATTGATGATCTGCAATTCTTTATTCAGACGATTTTTGCTGGGTGTGATCATTGGCGCTTGCGTCGCTTGGAGTTCAGCAATTGCTGCTTGAATACTTTTTAACGCATCCTGTTGACTGTAAGCAGATACCGATATATTGATCAATTCTGTATTTTTAATTGGACGCGCTATGAGGGTGTCTAATAAAATATCACTTCGCTGATCTTGCCCTTTATTTGTTGGTAATTGTAAGTCATTGAGAATTTTTTCTTTAAATCCAATCTGATTGACATTTTCTACACTTTGTAGATGGTCTTCTACAGACGTTATTTCACCCGCTTCTGATGGTAGTTTTGCAATTTGTAGAGTTGCTGATGCTTCCCATTTTTTTGGCAAGATCAGGGTGAGTACGAATGAGACGAATATCGAAAATAAGACGACACCTAAGATAAGACGCCAAGATCGTCCCATCATTTCCAAAAAAATAGATAGTTTTAATCGATACTCATTGATGAGTATTTTGTATTTTTCGGGTATGACAGGATTGAACATAAATTTCGGGGCTGTATTAAATTGGCTTAATGTTAGTCTACAAAAATGAAGATAACAAATTATCAATTAATTAAAAAATACAGTCGATGTAGAGTCAATTCACCCAACTTCCAATTAAGCGTATGATGAGACAATCAAACCAATAAGAACGGAGCTGTGCCATGAAATACCAAGGAAGTTGTCATTGTGGTCAGATCGCCTTCGAGGTTGAAGGTGAAATTCCAGAAGTCATGTCGTGCAATTGTTCAATGTGCCAACGCAAAGGCACGTTGATGTGGTTCGTTCCACGCGACGCAATTAAGCTGCTCACTCCACCAGAAAACATGAGCACCTATACCTTCAATAAACACGTCATCCAACATCATTTTTGCC
The DNA here is from genome assembly GCA_030150595.1 of Aquirhabdus sp. Classification (GTDB taxonomy): domain Bacteria; phylum Pseudomonadota; class Gammaproteobacteria; order Pseudomonadales; family Moraxellaceae; genus Aquirhabdus. Next base: position 3,668 of record JASLFQ010000114.1, on the reverse strand, counting down.
CAACGTGCGGCATTCATCCCTTTGGCGAAGCGCTTTCACCGACTGGTCAGCAAATGGCGGCAATCAATGTCCGTTGCCTAGAAGGTGTCGATATTTCAGCATTGAAAGTGAAACACTACGATGGTCGTAGCCTTCACTGAAGAAAGGTTGCGGTGTAAGCAAGATAGGCGCATTTGCCAAGGAGAAACACGGTGAAGTTTGTTTTTTTGTTAGCCACGTATGTCATCTTCAATCCCTCTGTCGCATTTGCCTTGGGCGGTGGCAGTACGGCGGGGCCAGAAGCCAGCAAAGCAAACGCTACATTTCCCTTCGTCATGCTGAGTATGTTGGTCATTATCGCAATCATCGGTCGCCTGACAAAATGATTGCGAAGCCTATTTTTAGTCTTTAAAAATGACTATCTGGCAACTTCAAAAATTCAATTTCTTCTTCGGTTGAAATCCTGCCAAGTATCTCATTACGATGTGGAAAGTGACCAAAGCGATCAATGATGGCTTTATGTTTTTCTTCAAAGTCTAGATTTTGTTTTAGCCCCAAATCGGTATACAGCTTTAACGCTTTTTTGTGAATGTGTGGCGACTCACTATGCATGAACGGCAGATATAAAAATACGCGCTGCTCTTTTGTCAGCAGTTGATCAAAATCACCGCGCACTGCTTCTTGAGCAAGCACCAGCGCAATCGTATCAGCGGCGAATTGACGTGGATCGTCACGATACAAATTCCTTGAAAACTGATCCAATACAATGATTTCGGCTAAGCGTCCAAGTGCGCCAAAGCGCCGCCATTTGGCTAATTCGCCTTTGATGGCTTTCGTATGCATTTCAGAAAATCGCATCCGAATGGTTTCATCAAAGAGGACATCTTTTTCAAACCACTGTTTTGGTTTTGTTTCTTCAAACCAGAATTTGATAACATCTTGATAGTACGGTGTTTTACTCATAGAAATAATCTTGGGCTAAGGGCTTATTGTTTTGAAATGTTTTGATCACTCAAAGCATATTTAAGAAAAATAGCTGGCTGAGCTTGTCTAAGCCTTGCTTGCATATGCATAGCCATTCGACAGGCTCAGGGAACAGCAAAACGCTTTAGCCCAAGAAATCACGTTTGCCCAATTCAACACCTTGATGACGAAGGAGGTCATAAGCGGTTGTGACGTGGAAATAGAAGTTCGGCAAGACCCACTGATTGAGATAGTCTTGACCAGTAAAGTCCATCACGATTTCTGGACCCATTGGGATTTTTAGTGCGCGAGTTTCTGCGCCAGCAAAATCATTTTCATGAATGCTTTCTAGGAAAGCGATGGTTTTGGCAATACGATTTTGTAGTTCTGGAATCGTTGCTTCGTTATCTTCAAAAACAGGTGCTTCAACGGCTGCTAAACGTGCTGCACCTTTTTTAACGGTGTCACACGCGATTTGGATTTGTCGGCTCAGCGGAAACATATCGGGTGCCAGACGTGCAGCGAGTAATGCCACAGGATCAATCTGTTGCGTTTCTGCAAAGGCAGCCGCTTTACTCAGGATTTTGGATTGATTTTCAAGAATGTGTTTTGATGTTGGTATAAGTGCTGAATAGATTGAAAATGTCATGATAAAACCTCAACTGAGTCCGTGTTTAGTTCAATGATGAAGTGCTGTGTGAATATTTTTTCAGCAATCTAGAATTGTACAATACTCCTTTTTGGGAGAATTCTGTAGAACCTTGCATCAAGTCAGCCTCCTTTAATCAAATAAAATTATTCAGAAAAATAATGACACGCGTTAATTTGTTGGATGTATTCATAAATTGCTAACAATCAGTAACCTTTGGGTGATCAAAATCAAAGAATATCTTCAAACCTGACCCTACAAACAGGTATCATGGCGGATTGTTGAGCGCACCAAATAGGGTCGGCGCTTATCCTTATAATCGCGGCATGATCTGCACTGAAATGATAGGCAAACTGGGTGTCGAAGAATCAAACTAAACCACAGAAACGTGTCACAAATGTGATGGTCATGGCGGCGGGTACAGGCGGACATATTTTTCCTGCGCTGGCTGTTGCAGAAAAGCTGAGATCGCAAGGCGTAGAGGTGCATTGGCTGGCGACGCAAGCGGGGATGGAGCATCGTTTGGTGCCTCAATCAGGCATTCAGTTGTATCCAATTGATATTCAAGGTTTACGTGGTAATGGCATTCGACGTTTAATTGCTGCGCCTTTTAAAATTATTAAAGCGACACTGGCTGCTATGCGCTTGATGAAAGCGCTGCAAATCGATGTGGTGGTTGGTTTCGGCGGTTATGTTGCAGGGCCTGGTGGTTTGGCAGCGCGATTGCTGGGTATTAAGCTGGTCATCCATGAGCAAAATGCGATTGCGGGCATGACTAACCGTCAATTAGCACGAATTGCGACAACGGTTTTGCAGGCCTTCCCCAATGCTTTTCCGCAATCAGAAAAAGTGCGGACAACAGGTAATCCTGTGCGCGCGGATATTTTGAATGTCACTGAACCTGCGTTACGTTATGCACAGCGGAGCGGAACGTTGCAAGTCTTGGTGATTGGTGGTTCGTTAGGCGCACAAGCATTGAACGAACGTATCCCACATGCGTTGGCTCAACTTGCTTCAGAGAGTCAGCCGATTCATGTGCGTCATCAGTGTGGCGCGAAGCAAGTGGATGAGACACAGGCACGTTATCAAGGATTAACGAATGCTACGCATTTAACGTTTGAAGTTGTGCCTTTTGTCGATAATATGGCAGCAGCGTATGCCAATGCTGATTTCATTATTTGTCGTGCAGGCGCGCTGACTGTGTCGGAAGTTGCGGCGGTGGGTTTACCTGCCGTATTTGTACCGTTACCACATGCGGTTGACGATCATCAAACCGCCAATGCGCATTATTTAAGTGATGTGGGTGCGGCATTGTTGTGTCCACAAGCGACATTAACGCCTGATGCGTTGGTTGAACATTTGCGTCCATTATTGAATCGAGATACCTTGCTGGCGATGGCCGAGAAATCACGTTTGCAAGCGAAACCATGTGCGACGGCGGTGGTGGTTGAGGCGATTGTTTCGCTTTGAGTCTATTGTGGTTCTTTTTGAACCATTGAATATTTTTAATATTGATATAGTTTTACCCTATAAATATGGAGTTGGATATGCCGACATCACTGTCTTCACAGACAAGCACAGCAGCTTGTGCTAGCGCTAAAACCAGTCGACTTATCGAAATTCCAGAAATGCGCCGTATTGGACGAATCCATTTTGTTGGGATTGGTGGCGCGGGCATGTGCGGTATTGCCGAAGTGCTTAAAAATCAAGGTTATGATGTTTCAGGCTCGGATCTCAAAAGTGGTGAAACGACAAAGCGTCTTGAGAGCATGGGCGTGAAAGTGTTTTACGGACATGATGCGGCAAATGTTGAAGGCGCGAATGTGCTCGTCGTTTCGACGGCGATTGATCGTGAAAATCCTGAAATCAAAGCGGCAATTGAGAAGCATATTCCACTGGTTCGTCGTGCGGAAATGCTCGGTGAACTGATGCGTTATCGCCACGGGATTGCGGTTGCAGGCACACATGGCAAAACCACAACGACTAGTCTATTGACCATGATGTTGGCTGAAGAAGGTTTAGATCCAACATTTGTGATCGGCGGTATGCTGAATAGTATGGGTAAAAACGCCCAGCT
>JASLFQ010000102.1 GCA_030150595.1 Aquirhabdus sp. | reverse complement strand
AATCCATTCTTGCAACATCGAATCATGGTGGATTGAGATGAATAGATCCGCGTCTGGTGCTTGCGTAGAACGCTCCTGTAACGTGATTTCTTTGCCATCGGCAGAGGTGCGTGAGACACGATCACCGCTAGCCGCTAAATCCTTTGCCAACGCGCTACTCATATCCAAATTATATAAATACTCCACACGGCCACTCACGCCTGTTGCGCCGGGATGTAGCGGTGTATGTCCTGTATCGACCACAATATATTCGGCATTAACGTGTTGGATGGCAAATGATGCCAACATACAAAAACCAACTTTCTTCCACTTCCATAACTTAAACATAATTATTCTCAAAATATTGATTGCTTTTCTGCAAATTAAACATACTATGTAAAGACTCACAATAAAACTATTTCTTATAAATACTACAATAAACTCAAAAACATAAAATTTATCTGTTATTTCAAATGCAGTACGATGTGCAATGAAGCGGGGAAAATAATGCTCAATAAAAATTTTACAAAAGACAAAAAACTTCAGCAAAGAATCAACACAACCTTTGGCGAAGTATTCGAACTACCAGAAAAAGATTATTACGGATTATTGGACTTAGAGAAACTGCTGAAACTCAAGTCAGCACTTTCTGACATTAATCATGCAATCTCAATGCAGCTCGCCTTCGAATTTTTAATGTGGTTGTCCAACGCTTTATCACTTAATGAAGAAGAAATCTTAGCCATCCGTAAAGAAATATTGAAAGACACACCAAAAAGTAGCTTCCATGACATTGAATATCATTCTTTAATTCAAGGAAAATCCTTTATCGCTGAAATAAAGTGCAAACTTCCATTAATTGAGGGAAATAAATACGGCGGTGCGCAAAAATCACGGATTTTGAAAGACATCACAGCATTGCACGATAGCCACACAAAGGCGCCAGTCCCTTATGTCTATAAATTTATAGTATTCCTAGACCGACAAGATGTGAGAGATGCAAACAATTACCTTATTTCATCTTGTCCAAAACTTGCGCAACACTTTAAAATTATTGAGAATATTGAATCTCTTCCGCTGAGTACCGTTGAATCGAATAATGTCGTCTATGGTGTTTACATTAAGCTTGGTACTTAATCACGAACGATTACTGTACAAGACTTGCCATAACCATAAAGCTAAAGCATAAAAAGAGCGCCTATAAGCGCTCTTTTTTTCACAACTCATTATCCAGAAATTTTCTTGTACTTCATGCGGTGCGGGCCAGCATCTTTACCGTACTTCGCCTTACGATAGGCTTCGTACTCGGTATAGTTGCCGTCGAACCACTCTGGACCTTCTGATTCAAACGCCAAGATATGGGTCGCAATACGATCCAAGAACCAGCGATCATGCGATACCACCATGACGCAACCCGGAAATACCTGAATCGCATCTTCGAGCGCACGTAAGGTTTCCACGTCCAAATCGTTCGAGGGTTCGTCGAGGAGGATCACGTTCGCGCCTTTTTGCAGAACCTTTGCCAGTTTCAAGCGGTTACGCTCACCACCTGACAACGAGCCTACGACTTTTTGTTGGTCTGAACCTTTAAAGTTAAAACGACCAATATAAGCACGCGAAGGAATTTCGTATTCGCCGATTTTCAAAATATCCAAACCTTGCGAAATTTCTTCCCACACGGTTTTCTTGTCGTCCAACTCATCACGCAGCTGACCAACATAGGCAACGCTGACTGATTCACCCAATCGCACAGAACCCGTATCAGGTTGCTGTTCGCCAGTCATCATACGGAATAACGTGGTTTTACCCGCGCCGTTCGGCCCGATGATCCCGACAATTGCCGTTGGTGGCACAGTGAATGACAACTTCTCGTACAGTAGACGACCATCAAATGACTTACTAATATCATCGACTTCACAAACGATATTGCCTAGGCGTGGACCTGGTGGAATATAGATTTCAGAAGTTTCATTACGCTTCTGGAATTCACGAGAGTTCAACTCTTCAAAACGTTCCATACGCGCTTTGGACTTAACTTGCTGACCTTTCGCGTTCTTACGAACCCACTCAAGCTCCTTCTTCAAAGCCTTCGCAAAAGATTCCTCTTGCTTGCCTTCTAACTCGATACGCGCGTTTTTTTGCTCAAGCCATGTTGAGTAATTGCCTTGGTAAGGAATGCCCATGCCGCGGTCAAGTTCAAGAATCCACTCAGCGACATTATCCAAGAAATAGCGATCATGGGTAATTGCCACAATCGTGCCTGGGAAGTTTTTTAAGAACACTTCGAGCCAAGCAACCGATTCAGCATCCAAATGGTTGGTTGGCTCATCGAGCAACAACATATCTGGTTTAGACAGCAGCAAACGGCACAATGCCACACGACGCTTCTCTCCCCCTGACAACAAGGAAACGTCCGCGTCCCAAGGTGGCAAACGCAATGCATCCGCCGCTTGTTCGAGTTGGTTGTTCAGGTTGTGCGCATCCCATGCTTGGATGATCGCTTCCAGCTTGCCTTGCTCTGCTGCCAATTTATCGAAATCAGCATCAGGATCAGCATACGCAGCAAACACTTCATCCAAACGCGCTAACGCATCCAATGCCTCACGAACGCCATCTTCGACGTTACCGCGGACATCTTTGGTTGGATCTAATGGTGGCTCTTGTTCGAGATAACCGATTTTGATACCTGGCTGCGCACGCGCTTCGCCTTGGAAATCTTTATCGATACCCGCCATGATTTTTAAAAGGGTTGATTTACCTGAACCATTCAGACCCAGCACACCAATTTTTGCGCCTGGAAAAAACGATAAGGAAATATCCTTGAGTATCTCGCGCCGAGGCGGAACGATCTTCGACACACGATTCATCGTGTAAATATATTGTGCCACGCGGCATTGCTCCGTTTAGACAATGATGAAATGGTTTATGAAAAACCAAGATTGAAAGCTAAAATTTGATGGGCGATAGTATAGCGGTTTTGCATAGAAACAAGTTGTGTCGTATTAGGCAAATTTTAAAATTTACATAGAAACTAATATAGAAGACCACATCAATATTTTTCACATTTCACTCATCCAATAATTATTCACGCACCTCATTCTGCATCCACTTTCCATACGAATAAAATATGAACAAGTCATTTGAATTGATGAAAAGGGCTACATTTGAGTAAATATACTAAAAAGTTTAATCGTGTCGAGCATTTACTCTAAAACACCTAGAGCATTTATTCTAATACAAAATAGAGTAAAGACTCGATCATTTATTGATCAACCTATTTCAACCAATATTCATAAGTAATTAATTTAATTAATATAAAATAATTCACCTTCCGACAATTGGTATATTGTTTTTTAATGATTATTGTTAGATTATTATCAAGCACAAAACGAACAGTTTTTAGCCAAACTAATTTTATTATATTGTTTTTTAAAAAACTCCCGAGGTAACAAAAATGACAAAACTCAATCAATCCGCACTCATTTCCGCAGTCAAAGGAAAGAATGCCATTATCACTGGCGCATCAAGCGGAATCGGACTGAAAGTCGCGCATCTGCTGGCACAAGCAGGCGCACATGTCATCCTCGTATCGCGTACACGTGAAACACTCGAAGAAGTCCAAGCTGAAATTGTATCCGCTGGCGGTAGCGCATCCGTCTATCCATGCGATCTAAATGATATGGACGCCATCGATGTCGTTGCAAAAGAAATTCTGCTGAAAGAAGGCGCAATTGATATTCTCGTCAACAACGCAGGCCGCTCAATCCGCCGTGCTGTTGCTGAATCAACTGAACGTTTCCACGACTTTGAACGTACCATGCAACTCAACTATTTCGGTGCAGTACGCTTTGTTCTCGCATTATTACCAACGATGGTTGAACGTAAACGTGGTCACATCATCAACATCAGTTCAATCGGCGTATTGACTAACACACCGCGCTTTTCTGCTTATGTTGCAAGTAAAGCAGCATTGGATGCATTTAGTCGCTGCCTTGCTTCGGAAGTCAAAAGCAAGAACATCGATATTTCTACGATCTACATGCCTCTTGTACGCACACCTATGATTGCGCCAACCAAAATGTATGACCGTCTGCCAACGCTTTCACCTGATCAAGCGGCTGACTTAATCGGCAAAGCATTGATTAAAAAATCGAAGAGCATTGCAACACCAGCTGGTTCATTTGGTGCACTCACCTACGCAGTTGCACCGAAGTTCAACGATTCCATTTTGTCAGTAGCCTATCGTATGTTCCCAAGCTCAGCTGCTGCGCGTGGAGTCCAAGAAGGTACTGTAGAAGAGAAACTATCGATCAAACAACGCCTGTTCACCATTATCCGCCCAGGCGAACACTGGTAAGTTGTCCAAATGAAATAAAAATCCCGCTTTCATTGATTTGAAAGCGGGATTTTTTATGAGAGTCCAAAACAATTCATCAGTGAAAACACATGGACAGACATTTTGGATGCTTATGTAGGGGCGCCCCTTTTGGGTGCCCTCAACAAATTTTAGCACAACGTTCAAAAAGGCAACCACAAGGGTTTGCCCCTACAGGAGTATTTGCAATCTAATGATATTACTAACAACATTCTCACCCTTTAACCCATAAAAAAACCTGCTCTCCATTCATATGAAAAGCAGGTTTTTACATCGTTTTAAAGATTCTTTTACTTAGAACCTTTAATCCCAGCCTGAGCCAACAACGCACCGAAAGAACCAATTTTCTCTTCTTTCGGTTTCTCATCACGTGGCTTATCGTGGCGCGGACGCTCTTGTGATCGGTCATCACGCGGTTTATCCGAACGAGGACGATCATTACGTGGGCGGTCATTATTACGTTTTGGCGCATCGCCTGTACGTGCAGGACGTTGTTCAGAACGCTCAGTGCGTTCTGGGCGCTCTGTCTTCGCAGGACGCTCAGTAGGTGTTAAACGTAAGCTCAAACTAATCCGTTTACGCTCACCATCCGTACCCATCACACGTACCGTGACAATCTGACCTGGTTTAGCAAACTTATGTGGATCGCCAACATATTGATCTGACAATTCAGAAATATGCACCAAACCATCCTGATGAACACCGATGTCCACAAACGCACCAAAGTTGGTGACATTGGTAATGACGCCTTCCAAAATCATGCCATCGACCAAATCTTTCACTTCAGTGACATCATCACGGAATTTAACCGTTTTGAACTCTGGACGTGGATCACGACCTGGTTTTTCAAGCTCGCGAATCACATCTTGCACAGTTGGCAGACCAAACTTGTCATCAACAACCGAAGCAGGATCAAAGCCATCTAAACCATTGGTTTTACCCAATACATCATCCAATGAACGCGACAAACTGGCGAGGATTTTTTCAACGAGTGGATACGCTTCCGGATGCACTGCAGATGCATCGAGTGGCTGCGTCCCATTGGTCACGCGCAAGAAACCAGCCGCTTGTTCAAACGTTTTCGCGCCTAAACGTGGCACTTTTTTCAAATCATCGCGCGTTGCAAATGCACCGTTTTCACGGCGATAATCAGCAATTTGCTGTGCGATGTTTTTATTCAAACCCGCAATACGAGACAGTAACGCTGGTGATGCAGTATTCACATCCACACCGACCGCATTCACACTATCCTCAACTACAGCATCCAAACGACGCGCAAGTGTAGGTTGATTGACGTCATGTTGATATTGACCAACACCGATTGATTTCGGATCAATCTTCACCAATTCCGCCAAAGGATCTTGCAAACGTCGTGCAATCGACACCGCACCCCGAATCGACACATCCAAATCAGGTAATTCTGCTGTCGCGATTTCGCTCGCTGAATACACGGAAGCACCCGCCTCGCTCACCACAACTTTGGTAATTGACAGGTCAGGATGCGCTTTCAATAGATCAGCGACCAATGCATCAGTCTCACGGCTAGCCGTACCATTGCCGATCGCAATCAACTCTACGCCGTGTTCGCGGCATAGTTTGTCCAACGTCGCCAATGACGCATCTCGCTCGTTGCGCGGTGCAAATGGATAGATCACGGAATGCGCCAATACATCGCCCGATGCATTGACCACAGCGAGTTTCACGCCAGTACGAATGCCTGGATCCATACCAAGCGTGATTTTGCCGCCTGCTGGTGCAGACAACAGGAGATGACGCATATTTTCAGCAAATACACTGACCGCTTCTGCTTCAGCAAGCAGGCGTTTTTCAGTTAAAAGTGAGTGTTCGAAATGCGGGCGTAATTTACCTAACCACAGGAGTTCGGCAGTTTGAGCCAAAAGCGCTTGACGACTTTCAGGTTGCACAGTGCCTACATTAAACTTATCTTTAATCGCTTGAATATGACCTTCGTTAGTGCCATCGACTTTTAGAGTCAATACGTTTTCTTGACGACCACGTAATAAAGCCAATAAACGATGAGACGCGATTTTTGCCAGAGATTCTTGTGCTTCAAAATAATCACGGAACTTCTTACCAACCTCACGTTTCTCTTCGCCAGCAAGACGACTCACAATTTGTGCTTCAGCAGCAAACCGACGACGCAAATTTTCTGTGAGTTCTAAATCTGTTGCCCATTGGTCAACCAGAATATGCCCAATCGCATCTAATTGGCTATCTAAATCAGGATAGCTCTCATGGCTAAAGCCTTCTAGGGCAGTCGCAGGCTCAATCTCTTCATTCAAGATACGCAATGCGATCGGTTCTAAACCAGCATCTTTCGCTAATTGTGCCTTGCTCGTACGTTTTGGACGATATGGTAGGTACAGGTCTTCTAACGCATTCTTGCTATCCGCTTGATTCAAGCGCTCAAGTAAAGTGTCAGTGAGCTTACCTTGTCCACGAATCGACTCAATAATTTTGCTGCGACGCTCATCAAGCTCGCGCAAATACGTCAAACGTAACTCTAATTCACGCAGTTGTGCATCATCTAAGCCATGCACCTCTTTACGATAGCGTGCAATAAACGGAACTGTAGAACCTTCATCCAACAATGCCACAGCTGCAGAGACTTGTTCTGGACGTACCGACAGCTCTTTTGCAATCTGCGCAATCAATTCTGCATCTGAGGTTAAGCGCAGTTTTGGCGCAGGAGGAGGCGCGGATGACGTGACGACAACTGTTTTTTCAGTCGTAGAGATCGTCTCTTGTGCTGTTTCTGGGGGCGCTTGTTCTGCAGCAGCCTCTTGTACAGTCTCGGTCTGTTGAATTTCAGAGATTTCGTTTTGAATCGAATCAGGTGCTTGGTTTTCAGCAAGCAAATTATCGGGCGCAGTCATACAGCGGTGTTCCGAAGGAAAATAAAGCACAGATTATACGGCGGTCTTGGCTGAGTTCCTACCAGTTAAATGCAGAAATACGCTTATTTAACACATCAAGCGTAGACG
>JASLFQ010000096.1 GCA_030150595.1 Aquirhabdus sp. | reverse complement strand
ATGATCTTAGATTTAGATTATTTCAAAAAAATCAATGATACCTTCGGACATAGTGCTGGCGATAAAGTCTTGCTGGCAACGACGGAGGTATTACAAAAATGCGCGCGGACGACGGATTATGTGGGGCGTTTTGGTGGAGAGGAATTCCTCATCATCTTGCCCAATTGTGATGCCAAAATGTCAGTGGAAGTCGCGGAGCGGTATCGGAAAGCACTTGAAGCCAAGCAAATACAAATCGGTGCGGATACGATTCAAATCACAGGCAGTTTTGGATTAACGACGATGTTGCCGACCAATACTTGTGAGTATCATATGCAAGCGTGCTTAGATAAATTGATCAGTACCGCCGACAAAGCACTGTATGACGCTAAAGAACAAGGCCGAAACTGTGTCAGATTTCGGGCGTTGTCTCAGGGGTAATTAGAAAACCATTGTACAAATTAATGACAACCTGAACTTTTTGAAGGCGTTGGATTTTTCCATTGCACAGGTTGTTCTGTTTCTTTATTTGGATTTGAGGCGCAAGAACCACAGGTATTACAACCGCTGCCGCATCCGCCGCCAGAACTCATCGTTGGCTCTAACCACTGTGCAACTTTTTTCCAGCCACGCGTGTTGAAGGCAGTCGCTAGTTGATATTGCTGGCTGCGGACAAAGTTGGGAGCCATGCGTCTAAGCATGAAAAACACGCTCCAGCTCAATAATCCCGCCATCACCAGTATTTGCAATACGTTTCCGATCATTGCGTGACCGTCGTTGACAACATTCACAGTAATGCCTCCGCCACATGATACGTAATCAGTGAAGCACCATACGCCAGCGTAAATAAATACACGGCCATGATGCCGACATATTTCCAAGAACCCGTTTCGCGTCGAACGGTTGCCATTGTTGCAAGGCATTGCGGTGCAAAAATAAACCAAGCGAGTAATGACAATGCAGTTGGTAATGACCATTGTGCCGAAATTAAGCTACCCAGTTGATGACTCACGGCATGTTCATTACCCGACAAGGCATACACTGTGCCGAGTGCAGCGACCACGACTTCACGCGCTGCCATACCTGGAATGAGTGCAATACAAATTTCCCAAGTAAAGCCAATCGGTGCAAAAATCGGTGCAATCACGTGACCCAGTTGACCTGCAAAACTGTAGTCAATAGGCGGTAAGGTCGCGCCAGCAGGTGGCTGCGGGAAATACGCTAAGAACCACAAAATCACGATCAACGCCAGAATGATGCCGCCGACGCGTTTAATAAAAATCGATGCACGTTCATACAGGCCAATACCGACACTGCGCCAGCTGGGTAAACGATAACTTGGTAATTCCATGAGCAGAGCATGTTCACTCTGGTCAGTACGAAACTTTTTCATCACTGTCGCGACAATGAGCGCGCTAACAATGCCGCCAAAATACAAAGCAAACAGCACTAAACCTTGTAAATTAAATAATCCAAAAACCGTTCGTACAGGAATAAAAGCACTGATTAATAATGCATAAACTGGCAAACGCGCCGAACAAGTCATCAGCGGTGCGACCATAATTGTGGTCAATCGATCGCGTGGATCGCTAATGCTACGCGTTGCCATAATCCCTGGAATGGCACAAGCGAAACTCGATAACAGTGGAATGAATGCGCGACCCGTCAAACCCGCACCAAACATTAGACGATCTAGCAAGAATGCTGCCCGCGGCAAATAGCCAGATTCTTCTAATACCAAGATAAAGAAGAATAAAATCAGAATTTGCGGCAAGAACGTCAGTACCGTGCCGAGTCCTGCAAAGATCCCATCTTTTAACAAGCTTTTCAGCATGCCGTCAGGGAAAAATGCGGTTGTCCAATCTCCAACAGCGGTGACTGCATGACCGATGCCATCCATGAACGGCGCCGCCCATGTAAACACGGCTTGGAAAATAAAAAACATCAGCACGCCAAGAATGGCGATCCCAAAGACAGGGTGCAGTAAGACACTATCCAAGGCATCGTCACGTTGGTCAGTTGATCTTGGCATCACGACTGCATCGGCCAGTAGCGCACGCACTTCGGCATGAATATCGTTTTGCGGCGAATCGATGGGTGCAGTGATGGAGAGTTCTGGAATGTGACCTTCGAGCTGTGTGAGTAAATCGGTAATCCCGTGGCGTTTTACTGCAACAGTTTCGACAATTGGTACGCCAAGCTCTTCAGACAGTTTTGCGACATTAATTTGAATCCCACGGCGCTTTGCATCATCCATCATATTCAATGCGATGATCATTGGGCGACCGAGACGGCGTATTTCGAGTGCGAAACGTAAATGCAAACGTAGATTGGTCGCATCAACCACACAGACTAAGAGATCCGGTAAAGTTTCGCCGGCTAATTCACCTAAACAAACCGCGCGTGTGACTGCTTCATCTGGACTAGTTGCATCTAAACTATATGCGCCAGGCAAATCGAGCACGCGCACATGGCGACCCGAAGGCAGCGTCATGACACCTTCTTTGCGCTCGACGGTAACACCTGCATAGTTGGCGACTTTTTGACGTGCGCCTGTCAATTGGTTAAATAATGAGGTCTTACCGCAGTTTGGATTACCCACGAGCGCGATGTGTTCCGCTAAGCGACGAGTTGAGTCGTTAGCGTTCGTAATATCGGTCATCACAATCGTATTCATACAGACACAGCCTCAACAAGAACCCGTTTTGCCTCACTACGTCGTAATGCAAAACGGGTAAAACCAACCTGCACCAACATCGGATCGCCACCAAAAGGTGCAACAGTAATTAGGCGTACACGTTCGCCAGGGACGAATCCGAGTTCCTTTAAACGGTGCGCAATCGTATCAATCTCATCTGTGGGCTGCTGATGTCCAGCAGAATCAGTGGCATGCAAATCTTCGACAGCAAGAACGATCGCGGAAGCATTTTTTGATAGATCAGAAAGGCGCACGGGAACAGAGAACCTAAATATAAATGAGAATTATTCCTAGTTTCAACCTTTAGACGATTCCTGTCAAACGCTATTTTTGTGAATGGTTTTGTTTATAGATTGATGGTCTATTTAGTAGGGTTATTAGTTCATTGAGCCTGTCGAAATGAATGGTATTGATGGGGGCGATTAATATCTTCACTTCGACAAGCTCAGTGAACTTATTGTATGGAGGTATCGCAACGGTTGTGACTAATGCGTTCCTTCTTCGCCTGGTTCAGGCATGATTTCTCCGCCTTCCATAATCCAACTTGCAGGTACATCAACTAACACGACTTCGGTGCGTCTTTTTCTGACATCTAAACTTGATAATGATTTGATGATTTGATTGCTGATTTTTGTTTTGATCTCGTCTGAACGACCGCTACGAATCGAGCCTATGACGTGAAAAGCCATATTTCTGGGCAGTGGAATGCCTTGAGCGAAGACGACTTGGACATAGCTTGCTGGCGCGCCAGTCACCGTACAATGCGTTTTGGTGATCGAGCTTACGACACTGAGTTTCTTGGATTCACTCAAAGGTTTTTTTGTGGATACAGTATACAGTGGCATATAAACCTCCCTTATTCATCCGACTGATTGATACTCATCTCGAAGCGACCCTTGGAAATCTTATTCTTGGCGATGGATGTCAGCATTTTCACCAGCATAAAGGGTCGTATCGTCGGTCGGAAACGGCGTTTGCTAATCGCCATAAGCTCTTTCAATTTTGAGCTATCTGCGGCGCTAATGATGACATCAGATTTGCCACAGCGTGTTAGAGTCATCCATTGCAGCAACATCGCGTGGAGAAACGCTGCACGTTGTTCTTTCGGTAAACCATCGGCTACTGATGCTGCAATCGTTGAACAATTTGAAGGTTTTCCAGCTAGGAAGGCTTGCCCCTTGGGAACGGTCATCCACATCACTTTGGTCTTCGCTTGAAGACCAAAAGATTGTGTATAAACAGCAGCAATGCCTTTCTCCAATTCAGCATACATTGCTTCTGGATACAGTCCTTGCTGTACAGAGCAAATCACTAAATATTTAGACATAGTGGCTACCTGTCAGTGCAATGAAAACAGCGTTTTCAGTTTAATCATCTACCGTTAAACGCCTAATGGCAATAGCAAATATGCGTGAATTCCTTGATAAAGACATAGCAAACCACAGACCAGAAGCAACAGGAATGTCAGCGCAGTGCCCCAAAAACGTCCGAACTTAAATGATTCGGTGAATGACAATGAGTAACCATGTAGCAAGCGTGCAATCAGAAGTGTTAACCCGAGAATATTCAACGCGTAAAAGGGCAGGTGATTAAGTTCGAGGATGCCAAGCATAATTAAAATGAAAGGAACGTATTCGGAGAAATTTCCATGAGCACGGATGCGACGGAGTAATACAGGATTGCCGCCATCACCAAAACTAATGCCATGACCGCGCATCAGAATAATTCGATAGCTGAGTACAAGATAGAGTAGGGCAAGCAGTCCTGCGTAGATGGGTGTAATGATCATGGTTATTTTTTCCAGTTTTTAAGAGAGGGGTAAAAATCAGTATCTCACATACATGGAAGCGCAAACATGAAAACGCGAATCATAATCTCTCCATCAAAGACTCTTGGTAGTGAGATATTTTTATTCGCTTTGTTCAATGCGGTATGCATTTTTAGCCAGCAAGATACGGTGATCCACCCGCATTTCTTCGCCCTTCTTGATCGCTTTTGATGGCGCTTTCTGCTCTATTTGCAATTTTAATCGCAATCTCCACTGCTTTTGCAACAAGCTCATCTTCGTTAGAGTTGTGCAGAGGGAAATTGTTGATTAATGAGGAAAATATTGTCGCTGCCATATTTGCAACAACGGATTCACTGAACTGTATATATTCTTCTCTATCCGTAGTCATTGTGTGATTCCTTTTATAAGTTTAGGGGGTGTTTATTTCATGAACTATCTTGTCCAAAATAGCAATAGATCAAAAAGAAGTCAAATGATCATTAGTATTAAAAAAACGATATGAAATAGTAATTTAGAGTAGATGAAAGTGAGTAAGATTCAGATTGATGATTCCTGTAATGGGGAGTTGAGCAACGGCATTTTTCTTTCATAATTTGACTGCAGTAATAACCCAAGTACTTCATTTCAATATGCAGTAACAGATGTCTATAAAACTAACAAAATCATTTTTTGAAAAGCGCTGAAAAATAAATTTGACAAACATCCAGTTTAATTGGAATATATATTCCATATAGTTTAACAAATAACCATTGAGTTGATTAAATGGCACGTCGTACTCAAGCCCAACTTGCCCAAACCCGTCAGGCGATTATTGTTGCAGCGAAGCAGCTATTTTCGGATAAGGGCTTTTCGCGGACACAAGTGGCTGAAATTGCTCAAAGTGCGGGCGTGGGCATGAGTGCATTTTATGGTCAGTTTGAAGATAAAAGTCAGCTATTCTTATTTATTATCAATGAAGTGTTTTCTGAGTTGCATGCAGGAATCGTGCGGGTGCGTCAGGGTGTTAACTTGAATGCACCGCTTGAGTCGATTATTGCAACGCAGCAGATTTATGAATTAATTTTTGAAACCTTGAACAAACATGCACATATTACGTTATCCATGTTTCGTTCAGGATTTTCAGCAATTCCAGGTTTGGAAACGTGGTATTGGCATATTTGTGATGCAGTGGCAGCGGAGCTGAGTAAGAATTATCAGCAGGCTGAGGCTGTGGGTTTGGTTGAAATTGGTAACCATCGCGATATGTCAGATGCCATGATTGGCATGGTGCAACATCTCGGTTATCGGATGGTGTTACAGGGTTCGCCAACGCCGATGGAAGCGGCAAAGATGTGTACGCGATATACCATCGGCAGCTTGTTAATGAGTATGCCGCGCGACAAATTACCGCAAGTGATGCCGCTGTGGGCGGCGATTCCAGTCTGACAAGGGATTTTTAAACTTGCAGACCTTTAACATGTGCAACCAGTGAGAAGTATGATGACAGCGCCTGAAGACAAGAAGACCGCAACGCCAGCAACGACCACAGAAGCGAAGCCAACCACAGCGACCAAAAAGCCAGCGGCTAAACCGAGAGCTGCGGCAAAGCCAAAAGCGGCAACGCAATCAGCTCCTGTTGCTAAAACTGCTGTAGCTAAGCCAAGCCCAGCAAAAGCAAGTCCAATTAAAGCAACGCCAGCTAAACCAACCACGACTAAGCCTGCGCCGAAAACCAAAGTTGCGCCAAAACTGCCTTCCGAAGTATTAGAAGTTGCAGTGATTGGTTCTGGGTTTTCAGGTTTAGGCATGGGCATTCGCTTGAAGAAAGCAGGTATTACCAATTTCCGTGTGTTTGAGAAAGCGGGTGATGTCGGTGGTACATGGCGCGATAACGTGTATCCAGGTTGTGCTTGTGATGTGAAATCACAGCTTTATTCGTATTCGTTTGAACCCTCTGCGGAATGGTCAAATGCTTATGCGAATCAAGGCGAGATTCTGAAATACATTCGCCATTGCGCAACCAAATATGGCATGTATCCATTCATGCGCTTTAATTCTAAAGTCGTGAGTGCGACATTTAATGCTGAACAAGGCGAGTGGTTGCTGACCATTGAAGGCGGTGAGTTAGTCCGTGCTAAGAATGTTGTGGCAGCACCTGGCCCATTTGCTGATCCTGCCGATCCGCATATCAAAGGCTCTGCGGACTTCAAAGGCAAGATCATTCATACCGCGCGTTGGGATAATACGGTTGAGCTGAAAGGCAAACGTGTTGCACTGATTGGTACAGGCGCAACAGGTGTTCAGGTTGGCCCAGCGATTGCGCCTGATGTCGCGCATCTTACAGTGTTTCAACGTACGGCTAACTGGATTATGCCGCGTCCAAACCCTGATTTTACCGATGCAGAAAAGCAAGAAAGCCGTACTAATCCACTCAAGATGAAACTGAATCGTTTGAGTAATTATTGGTTAAATGAAGCGACTGCGCCGTTTTTAATTTTGAAATACGATGCCTTTAAATCAGTGCCTTCGTCGATTTCAAATAGCTATCGTGAAAAGAAAGTCAAAGATCCTGAATTATTGAAAAAACTGACGCCAAATTATAAATTTGGTTGTAAGCGCGTGCTGGTCTCGAGTGATTGGTATCCGACCATGCAGCGTGAGAATGTGACGCTTGAAGTGTCTGGTATTAAGCAGATCACACCAACTGGCATCGAGACAGTCGATGGCAAGCATTACGAATTGGACGTGATTATCTTCGCAACGGGTTATGAAGTGCGTAACACGGGTGCGCCATTTGCCGTGCATGGTTTGAACAATGCGTCATTGGACGAAAAGTGGAAAGATGGCGCAGAAGCATTTGATGGCATCGCGACCAATAACTTCCCGAATTTGTATTTCTTGGTGGGGCCGTTCACAGGGCCAGGTCATACCTCAGTGATTGCGTATGCTGAAGCACAAATTGATTATGTCTGGCAAGCGATTGAACTGCGTAAGCAGATGAACTTGAAATACATCACAGTCAAACCAAAAGCGGAAGCTGGGTTTGTGAAGACGATGGATCAGCGTAGCGAACATACTGTGTGGAAATCAGGCTGTGCGAGCTGGTATCTCAGTCCAAATGGCCGTAACAATGTTCTTTATCCAGGATTCAATGCGGAATATCGTATGCGCATCATGCGTTTTAATCCTGCGAATTATGTATTGATCGGTGCGGATAATAAGCCTGTGAAGCCTTCATTACGTGATCATTTAAGTACTGTGAAGATGGCATTGACTGCTTAACTGTATTGCAAGGTCATGATATGAAATCCGTCATGCGGTATCATGAAAGCCGCCTGTTTAAATGAGCAGGCGGTTTTTTTAATTTCTGAATAGGGTATTGAATTCTTTCACTTCGACAGGCTCAGTGAACTGAGTTTTATTTATAGGAAAATCTAAAAACATGCCTAAAGCTATCGTGCGTCATATCCTTGTCAGAGATCGCTTGCTCTGCGAACAGTTGAAAACGCGCATTGCCAATGGTGATGACTTTGCCAAGCTTGCGAAGCAATTCTCGACATGCTCGTCGGCCAAGCGTGGCGGGGAGTTGGGCGAGATTAGCAAAGGACAGTTGGTGGGTCCAATTGATAATGTGGTGTTTAATAAACCTGAACATATTGTGCATGGGCCAGTGAAAAGTAAGTTTGGTTTTCATTTGGTTGAGGTGAAGTTTCGCTATTAGCATTTTATTCAATCCTTTGCTTTGATCGGTATACTGAATCAAGCCATGCATCTTTACGAAAAAACACGATTATCTCGCAAACTTTTCGCCGTATTGTAAACTCCGCCTGTTATATTGATCTGTGTGTGAGCGTGCTTATTTTATAACCAATTGGCGATAACAAACTAGAAACTCTGGAGAACAGACATGAGTATTTTCGATTCGATTAAATCTGCCATTAAAGGCACCGTTGCGGATGTTCAAGATAAAGCCAAAAGTGCCGTGGCTGATGCTCAAGAACTGGCTAAGTCTACTGTTGCAGATGTTCAGGACAAAGCAACAGCGGCGTTAGCTGAAGCACAAGAAAAAGCGAATGCGGCTTTAGAAAGTGCTAAAGAAGCGGCTGAAACTGCTAAAAGCAGAGCTGAAGAAGAGTTCGCAAATGTGAAAAGTCAGGCGACTGAATTTGCCAATAAAGCGGTCGATATGTCTAAATCAACGATGAGTGATGTTGAAGGCAAGTTGCAAGACGTTGTGGATAAGGCGAAGTCTGAATTGGATCAAGTTGTGCAAAAGATTCAAGGCTCTAAAGATATTCCGCCAAAAGAGTAAAGGTTTTAGAAGAGTGAATTTTTAAAATGTAGGATGGGTTGCGCTTCTTAATCTATCCTACTTATTTTTCTTGAAGATAGGTAGTTGTTGGAAGAGGGAAGGTTTTCTTGATCGTGATAGGGTAGCTTTGGTGAATGTCCTGTGGCGTGTCCACTGTATTGAGCATTGCACCATTTGGTAAGCGCATTCGCCAAATTGATATAATATTTATGTCTGCCTTCTTGGTGATTGCCTTGTTCAGAATGGCGGTTACCTTGATGATCGGCCGCCAAATATAGCTGGCTGTTTGAACGCCGTAGTAGTCCCGATTATGCAAGATAGTTCCGGAAATTGTTATGCCATCCGATGTACACGCCAAATCAGCTTTAAAGTCGCTTGATTCAACACCAAGCACTGGACCATTTAAAACAAATACCATAGATAATGGTTTCTTACCAAGACTAATCATTAGTTGTGGATGGATATCTGAATCATTCGTGTTGTATAAGGTATTAGATGATTTATCTTCAATCTGAAAATGACCAAATGGGCAAGTGACATTCGCACCTTGCGCGGCAAGCGCTGGGGACAACTGCTCCACAAGCAAGATAGCTAACAGCAACCATAGAATGGACTTCAACTCATCCTCCCCGCATTAAAAACCATCACCACCACCCATCCTCTTCCTAATCACCGCAATACACTCAGTAAATAACCGACTAATCCGCGTCATATCCCGAATCATCGTAATCTGTGGCCAAGTCGCTTGCTCACCTAAACGAATATAATTCTGAAGCCCTTGAGGCGTTGGATTTGAAAGTACTTTGAGATAAGCCGCAGGCTTGAAG
>JASLFQ010000065.1 GCA_030150595.1 Aquirhabdus sp. | reverse complement strand
CTGATGATCAGTGATCACTGCAGTACGAATGGCAATTGCAGTATCCATTTCACCATGCCATCCGAGATACCCCACAGCACCACCAAAAACACCACGCTTAACAGGCTCCAACTCGTCAATAATTTCCATGGCTCGAATTTTCGGCGCACCAGATAAAGTTCCCGCTGGAAAAGTCGCCTTAAAGACATCTAACGCATCTAACTCAGGTCGAACCTTTCCTTCAACATTAGACACGATATGCATCACATGCGAATACTTTTCAATCGTCATGCGCTCAGTAACTTTCACCTGACCAATTTGACTGACCCGACCCGCGTCATTTCGCCCAAGATCAATCAGCATCAAATGCTCTGCGATCTCTTTCCCATCCGCCAGCAAATCCGCTTCAAGCGCCGCCTCCTCTTCAGGAGTTTTCCCACGTGGACGTGTGCCCGCCAGTGGACGCACGGTTACTACACCATTTTCTAGTCGCGTCAGAATTTCAGGAGAGGAACCTACCAAATGAAATGGCTTCGCCTGGCCTTTATTATCATCAAGCGTCACACCATCGACCAAGAACATATAAGGAGATGGATTGAGATGACGTAACGCGCGATAAACCGATAAGGCATCACCATCAAACGGACTACTCATTCGCTGGCTCGGCACAACTTGCATCACATCGCCCGCTTTAATGTATTCCTGTATGCGCGCCACATCGGACATGAACTTACTATCGCCAGTGTGTGACGTGAAAACAGGTGCCGTATGTGGCTTTGTAACCAAATTTAGCGGCGCAGCAAGTTGTTGCTCCAGCTCATCTAATCGAGCAATAGCATTCTCGTAAGCGTTTGGTTCTTGACTATCCGCATGTGTAATCAGTGACAAGGTATCACGCAAGCTATCAAACACTATCACCGTATCCGATACCATTAACCAAATATCAGGCAAATTAATCGGATCGGATTCGGGAATATTTTTTAAACGTGGTTCAATGTAACGCACCGAATCATAGGCAAAATAACCCACTAAACCACCCGTAAAATTCGGCAACGTGGGTGTTTCTGATACTGGCGGGGTTTTAAAAGTCTTTTGAAAATCCCGAATGAACGCAAAAGGATCCGCACAAGCAATGCTTTCTACCGCTGCATTCGCACGCTGAACACGCATATCACCTTGTCGATACTGCAAAATCGTTCCAGAACCTAAGCCGATGATTGAATAGCGCCCCCAACGTTCACCGCCATCAACGGATTCAAATAAATATCGCGCAGCATGACCACCACTCGCGCGCAGACGTGCAAAAACCGACACAGGTGTATCGGTGTCAGCAAGACGTTGGCGAAATACGGGAATATGGCGATAGCCAGCAGCAACCAGCCGTTCAAACTCGGAAAGGTTCATCATTTTATTTACTCATCTCAAATCAGGAAATCGGGAAACGCTCGGCACAAATAGCGCAATCAAGAAGTATCACCATACGGTGAAATCTGTAATTAGCGACGCCAGCGCAATCCGCCTGTTAGATAAGTCATGATGTTCTCTATAACAAAAAAATAAGGTAAACGGAACTGAGTTTAATCAGAACCGTTTGCTAATTTATAATAATTCCACTAATGAATCAAGCACTAGATCTGGCTCACTAAACGCAATCGGCTCGCCATGATTATAGCCATAACGGACAGCAATGCAGGGCATGGAAGCAGCATGCGCAGATTCGATATCGTTACGCGAATCCCCAATCATCACGGCATGATTTGCTTTTACGCCAAAGTGTGCCAAAGCATGTAATAGCGGCGCTGGATGAGGCTTACGATGCTCCAAACTATCACCGCCCAGAATCAACGAGAAGTCACCCAAAAGGTTTAATGCTTTGAGGAGTTTCAATGTTGACGCGTAGGGTTTATTGGTAATACAGGCGACATGCAGTTTTTGCTGATGACACCAATCGAGAAACTCACGAACACCCGCATAAACTGTGCTGTCCACGCAAACTTCATCTTGATAATGCTTCAGAAAAGAAGCCAACAACTCATCGTGCCGCTCTTGCGCAATGCCGCGATACTCTCGCACACATTGAATCAAGCGACTTGCACCACGACCAACCCATAAACGAACTTGAGCATTGGTGACAGAATCAACCCCAATGTCATAAAGCGCAAAATTGACTGCACGCGAAATATCTGCTGCCGAATCAACTAAAGTTCCATCTAAATCAAGAAATACAGCCTGAATCTGCTCAAAATGAGCAATAGACACACCTTTCTTATCGCCGATAACTTGTGACATTGGATACTCCTTTTTATTGAAGACTCTCATTTCACAACATCCGCGTCAAGCCGCTTAAGGCGCGGTCTGTGCGGATGGCGTTGCATTAGGTTGATTATTTGTTGCTGCTGGTGTGACGGCAACTGGCGTTTCATCATCTGGTGACGCGTCTTGATCTGCTACCTTATGCCTATTCAAATTTGATTTCATCGCAGAGGTCAGCACAGGATTCACGCCAATTGCAGCTTGTGTATAAACCTGATTAGCGTTTAATGGCAGACGACTAAATCCACCTTTTGGATCGAGTTCCAACTGTAAAACACGAATCTGATTGTAACGCTCCTGGCTTAATGCATCAGCACTATTACCATCATGCAGAATTGTAGGTTGCAAGAAAATCAACAAATTATCTTTAGTATATGAGTTCGCTTTAGATCGGAATAATGCGCCCAACCACGGGATACTACCGAGTCCTGGAACAGAATTCACCGACTGAGTATTATCATCTTGCATCATTCCGCCCAGCACAATCGTCTGCCCATTATCAGCAAGTACCGTCGTTTTCACCGAACGCTTACTGGTCACCACGTCTGAAGTTGCCGCAGCAAGACTACTGGTTGGAACAATTGCAGAAACTTCTTGTTCAATTTCGAGACGCAACGTACCGCCCTCACCGATATGTGGCGTGACTTTAAGTGTCACACCTACATCTTTACGTTCGACAGTTGTAAATGGCGTTGTTGTTCCACCGACCGCTGCAGTCGTCGCTGTCGTTCCTGTAATAAACGGAACGTTCTGACCCACAATCATTTCAGCCTTCACATTATCCAATGCCATCACCGAAGGAACAGAAATTAGATTTGCACCACTGGTTGTGTTCAATGCATTCAGCACTGCGCCATAAAAACTGGTTTGCCCGCTGCTATTTGTTGTACTTTTACCCAGACCCAACAATGCACCATCGGGCGCACTAAGCGATGAATAACTCTTTGTCGCCACTGCGGCAGCAATCGTCGCAATACTCGAACCCGCATTACTAAAGTTAATCAAGCCCACGCCACTCGTCGCATTGCCCAATGCCCACTGCACACCTAGTTGCTCTGCATTACTGCCTTGCACTTCTACAATAGCAGCTTGAATCAAGACTTGTGCACGGCGTACATCAAGCTGATCAATCGTGCTCGCAATCTCGCGCATCATCGTCGGATCGGCTTTCACGACAACAGCATTAAGCTCTTCATTCGCAATAATGCTGACACCATTTGCAGAGAAAACCGTTGGCGCGCTGTTGCCACTACTACCCGAACTGCTTCCAGAACCACTGGTACCACTTGAACTTGAGTCACTTGAAGAACTATTACTGCTCGCACTTGGAGTACTTGCGGAGTAATTACTAGAAGACTTGCTTGAACCACTTCCACTTCCAGTGCCCGAAATTAATCCTTGCAACATCGTGGCCATATCTTTTGCGCTTGCATTCTTTAAACGAAATACTCGCATCCCACCCAACAAATCACGCGGCGGAACATCTAGCTGACTCACAAGCGCTTTAATGCGTTGGCGCGCTTTATCATCACCCTTGATCAAGAGTCGATTATTACGACTATCCGCAATGATACGTAATCTTGAACCACGCACATCTTTAGTTGCAGAGGTTGCCGTCAGTGAATCAATTTGAGTAATAATGTCATCGACATTGGTTTCTTTCAGTGAAATGACTTCCAACTTATCATCTGCACCACCATCTAAAGCACGCACTAACTCTGCTAACTGTTGGATACTTCCCGCACGATCAGACACAATGAGTGCATTCGTACCAGGAACTGCAGCCAAATGCGCAAACTGTGACATCAGCGGACGCAGCGCAGGAA
>JASLFQ010000041.1 GCA_030150595.1 Aquirhabdus sp. | reverse complement strand
AAAAATTACCCGTCACGGAACGAATGCGATTCGGTGTATTCAAATCAAACTGCGGATGCTGGGTCAATTGAACAATCTCATCCAAAGTTACCGTCGGTTTACTCGCCTGTAATCCAAACCACAAATCAATTGCCAACGCCTCATGCTCAAACCGCTGATAAAAATCAGCCAATTTAGCTTCATGATCAGGCGCATCGTAATTCACGAGTTGACGCAGCGCACCTAAACGCTCAGTCATACACACGGCAGCATCATATTGATGACTTGCATTTGCGAGCGCATCCGCAACGCCAGCACGACATGCAAACGCCAATACCGCATTACGGAATGCACGTTGCCCCATTGCTTCACTGCTATCCACATATGGAATAATCGGTAATGCTGCATACGCCGCAGGCCAATAATCTTTCAGCTCCGCAGCAATCGCATTCATCAAGGTTTCACGCTTAGCGCGCACCTCAACTGGATCATAGTTACTATCAATACGACTCGCGATAAACGTCTCAGTCGGAATATCCAATAAACGCGACGCCAGCAGTGGATCAACACTTGCGACTTTTGGTAGCGTTACAAGTAACGATTTTAAATAAACTGTCGCATCGTGACCTTGCAACAAAATTCGTTCTAAGAGTTGCTGTGCGGCCTGCCATTGATTAAAACCATTGCTCTCAAATTGCATCAGAAATGCGAGTTCAGCATCTTGATAATCAAAATTCAGCAGCACTGGCGCAGAGAAATCACGCAGCAACGATACAATTGGTGCACTTTCAATATGTTCAAAGACAAACACTTGTTTGCTTTGATTTAGCATCAGCACACATTCAGTCTCACCTTGTGCATCAAGCAATAATTGCTGACCAGTTTGTTGATTAAACAATGCCATTTTGACTGGGATCGGCAAAGGTTGTGGTGCTGGATAATTTGGTTTCTTGTCGATGGTTTGCGAAAGCGTCAACGTATAACGACGCGCCGCCGCATCATAAACACCTTGCCCACTTACGACTGGCGTTCCTGGCTGGCTGTACCACGGTAAAAAATTCCACAAATCGGTACCCGAACCATCGCTCAAGCTGCCAATCAAATCCTCAACCGTCACCGCTTCGCCATCATGGCGACGAAAATATTCATCAGTGCCTAAACGGAAACCTTCCTCGCCGAGTAATGTCGCCATCATGCGGACAATTTCCGCACCTTTGTCATAGACAGTTGCGGTATAGAAATTATTAATTTCAACAAAATGGTCAGGACGCGGCGGATGCGACATCGGGCCTGCATCTTCCGCAAATTGCGCGGACTTCAAACTCGACACATCATCAATGCGCTGCACCGCTGGCGACTGCAACGTATCTGAAAAACTCTGATCACGGAAAACCGTAAAGCCCTCTTTCAAACACAATTGAAACCAGTCGCGACACGTAATCCGATTGCCTGTCCAATTATGGAAATATTCATGCGCAATCGTTGATTTCACGTAGAGATTGGAGATATCTGTGGTGGTTTTTGGATCAGACAATACACATGAAGTATTAAAAATATTAAGACCTTTATTCTCCATCGCGCCCATATTGAATTGGCTGACGGCAACGATCATATAATTATCAAGATCGTAAGCACGACCGTAATTTTCCTCATCCCAAATCATCGAATCTTTCAGCGCTTGCATCGCAACACGGCATTTTTCAATGTCTTTTTGTTCTGTATAGAGTTCCAGCGAAACAGACTTGCCTTCCATCGTCGTGAAAGTATCTTTCAATACCGCAATATCTCCAGCGACACACGCAAACAAATAACTAGGCTTTTTGGTCGGATCTTGCCAAACCGTATAATGACGATCTGCACCAACTTTACCCGCCTCAATTAAGTTGCCATTCGCAAGCAAGGTCGGATATTGATTGTCTGCTTCAAGGCGCGTAGTAAATACTGAAAGCACATCAGGACGATCTGGAAAGAAAGTAATTTTGCGGAAACCTTCAGGTTCATTTTGTGTGCAATACATGCCACCCGATTGATATAAACCTTCCAATTGCGTATTGGTTTCTGGATGAATACGAACTTTGGTTTTAATCGTGCAACGATCTGGCGCGTTTAAAATCGTCAGACTTTCTTTATCAAGGATATAACAACTCGTCTCTAAATCTGTGCCGTTCAACTGAACATTCAACAGCTCTAAATCGCGTCCCAATAGCACGAAATCGCCGGCATGCAAACGATGCATTTCTAACGTGCTAATGACGATTGTTTCTGTCGCATGGATATTAATATCGAGATGAATTGTATCCACACCAAATACTGGCGGCTGATAATCCCTCAGATAAATCGTTGGATGGGCTGCGGTAGTATCTTCTGGGTTTACTGCGATATTCATTATGATTTATTCCTTTTTAATATTACTAACTCTAGCTCATTGTGCCTGTCGAAATGTGCGTTCTACGAAAAATGATCATTGTTGATATGTCCACTTCGACAGGCTCAGTGAACTTCAATGAAGAACCAAAACTTAAACCCTAACCTTCAATTCATAACCACCAAATTTACGCAGATTCAAAACACCTGTATCAAGCAACAAATATTGACCTTTAATGCCGTTCAACTTGCCATGAATGACAGGTTTTTTATCAAAGTTATGCGCAGTGACTTTTGCTGGATATTCATTCACAGGATAAGAGAACTCACGGATTCTTTCATCAGTCAGCATGACCAACTCATTCGATGAATCCTGAAGTATTTGATCGATATCAACCTGATGCTTACTTAGCAATTGATCACGAATTCCGAGCAGATCAATCGGATCAGCTTCGCCTTTCAGCAACTTGCGCCAATCAGTTTTATCCGCGATGTCTTGTCCAAGCAAAACTTCAACTAAGCCAGATAGCCTACGACTATTTACTTGCATCAACGGTAGCGCTTGTGTTGCACCTTGGTCGAGCCAACGTGTCGGTACTTGCGTCAGTCGCGTGATGCCGACTTTTGGCGCAGATGAATTAGCTAAATACACAATATGCGGCTGGAAACACACACTCAAGCCCCAATCAGGTTCACGACATGTTCCTAAATGAAAATGGCAAGTTTCGGGTTTCATCATGCACATATCACATGATGCCTTCGAGATCATGCACTTATAGCAATGTCCTTGTGAATAGGATTTAGGCGTTTTATTGCCGCACGATAAACAGAAAATACGACCAGTCCACTCTAACTCAATGTCTTTTCCCAAATTTTGGGTCATCGGATAATCAAACGCACCCAGAACTAAGTTGTATTCGACACTTGCTGCCAATGTACCGCGCGCCGTTTCTACAGTTTCGCCCAAATGAGCGCGCATTTTGTGGCAAAGACCTTCGTATTCCATACATCTTTCCTAATGGGCTATTCCATCAATGATTTTAATAAACACTTTTGATGAACGTTGCTATTTAATTAAACCGATAAACGTGTAATTGTATGTTTAATTCGTTGTGGCGAAGCGAACTATTTTAAACTCGATTTACGTCTTCGTAACCAAATCGACACGCAATATAGTCGCGAGAGCGTCATCAAATATACTTTGTCATATATTGATATGCGCTATGATATGTTCATATCATCATGATCAAAGTGGGGTCGCAACCATGACTCTCGAAACCAAACAGAACATCTTAATACAGAAGCCCTCAGTCATCAGCAAGGATTTGCCAATGTCGACGCAAGCAACACCGCCCAATATCCTACCGCTCATTCAGCAATTAGCGCACGAAAAACCAATCGTACACGGTTTATTGATTGCACAGAATTTTGATGCGCTTAAGGACTGGAGTGCAGATTGGATGGGCTTCTGGCAACAACGTGAATTGTGGTTATTGACCAGTTTACCCTTCCAGCAACGCTTTGACTTAGCAGTGATTGTATTGGACAAATGTTATTTAGATCATAATGCGCTGTCCATTCAGACATCTGCCGAGCATGCTACACCATCACACGCGACTGCTGCACAAGTCATTACCCATGGTTTGACCCATCTTCGTGACCTATTAGCAAGACGTATTCTCGTCGTTGCCTATGGAGATCAATCAGCAGGACTTCGCGCATTAGGCTTTACTCAAATCGAAAAAATCGGAGAGTGGGAACTTTGGCAATTCAACATCCTCGAATATAAACAAATCCCAGATTGGCTCAATTCCAGATATTGGGCAAACCCAGAAAACTGGAACAAATATCGTTGGTAACCTAACGATCATCACACAAGCTTATTCAAGCAGTCTCTTATCAAAACAGCGCGAATCTGCTACCATTTGCGCCAATTTTTAACACGTCACATGCTCGCATTTGAGCAATGACTGATCTGTATTTATTTTCAGCACGTTGATCTCGCATCAATCAAAATCAAGGAGCAATCAGCCATGGCTGGACATTCCAAATGGGCCAATATCAAACACCGCAAAGCGCGCCAAGACGCGTCTAAAGGCAAAGTATTTACCAAATATATCCGTGAGCTAGTCAGCGCCGCAAAACAAGGCGATGCTGATCCTGCCAAAAACCCAAAATTACGCGCTGTGGTTGAAAAAGCACTTTCGGTCAACATGACCCGCGACACAATCAACCGCGCAATCCAACGTGGTGCAGGCAACACAGAAAACGATGATTTGAAAGAAATCAGCTATGAAGGTTACGGCGTTGGTGGGGTTGCAGTTTTAATTAATACAATGACCGACAATATCAACCGTACCGTACCTGAAGTTCGCCATGCGTTTAGTAAGTGTGGCGGAAATCTAGGTACGACTGGTTCAGTTGCTTACTTGTTTACTCAACGCGGTGAAATTCGTTTTGATGATGTGTCATTAGAAGACAAAATCGTTGAAATTGCGCTGGATGCTGGCGCAGATGATGTTGAAACTGATGCTGATAGCATCACTGTTATCACCTCGCCTGAAGCATTTGGTGGAATTCAAGATGCGCTCACGGCGGCCGGTTTGAAATCTGACAACGCAGAAGTGACCATGTCACCTTCAACTCAAGCGGATATTACCGATGTCGAACAAGCACAAAAAGTATTAAAGCTGATCGATATGCTCGAAGACTTAGATGATGTGCAAGACGTTTATACCAATGCCAACTTCTCTGATGAAGTCATGGCTGAGTTGAATAAGTAACGTTTAAGCTCTAGCTCCTTCTCCCTCAGGGAGAAGGTTGGGATGAGGGTGGTTTTAGCGTCTACTCAAAACCATCCCCATCCTATACACTGCGCTGTCGCTCCGTCTTGCGCTCGGGCAGCGCAGTGCGCTGCTATTCCTCGCTCATCCCCTTGAAGGGGAAGGAACTGTTGGAACTCTTTTTCTTATAATTATAAAAAAAGCATTATCAAATGCATAAAACAACACAGCAAGCAAAAATTAAAGCAAAACAACTACGCAAACGTATGACGGATTCTGAATTAATACTTTGGTCTAAATTACGCAACAACCAATTAGGCATCAAATTCCGGAGGCAAACTCCAATTGGTCACTACATTATTGATTTTTATGGTTACTATTGTAATTTAGCTGTTGAGTTAGATGGTTCACAGCATATGGATAATCTTGAATATGATGCTGTGCGAACGGAGTTTTTAGAAAGCCAAGGCATCAAAGTTCTACGGTTTTGGAATCACGAAGTCTTAACAAATATAGATGGTGTACTTGCTGTTATTCAAAAGAATATTGAAACTAAGACTTCCTAAAATTCGCCTCTCCCATCTTGCTTTGCAGTCTCCCCCTTCAAGGGGATGAGCGGGGAAATAACAAGGCAGTGCCTTGTTATTTCCCCGCTCATCCCCTTGAAG
>JASLFQ010000317.1 GCA_030150595.1 Aquirhabdus sp. | reverse complement strand
GTCGAAAAACCCATTGAGAAACCTGCTCCACCTGTACCACAAGCGGCTGCGCCCACACCTGCTGTTTCTGCACCACAAAAGGCAGAGCCTGCACCGCCGAAAGATGTGAAAGGCGTGGCGTATTTAGTAGAGCCTAAAATTGTCTATCCAGAATCTGCACGAATTGGCGGAATCGAAGGAATAGCGATAGTAAGAGTATTAATCAATGCTAGTGGTACAGTTGATGGAGTAAAGATAGAACATTCATCTGGTAGTGCTATTTTAGATAGAGAAGCTTTAAGAGCAGTTAAGAATGCGCGTTACAGACCGTATAGTGAGAATGGAGTAGCGCAAACCGTTTCTACATTAGCCAGAATAGATTTTAGTTTAGATGACCAATAAATAGTACAGTCGTAATTTTGGCTGAATCATATTAGATCGGATTGATTTTTCCAGTCTGTCGATATTCGATTCAAGATGTCCATTAATGATTAATTTTTGATTTATTTTAAGGTATTAAAGGTAAAAATATGAACTTTTCTGATTTTTGGACACATGCTGATTTATTGAGTCGATCACTGTCTGTGGTGCTGCTGGTCATGTCGATTACGACGTGGACAATTTTGATCGTTCGGATATTGGCAACGCGTCAAGCGCATGCTACCGCTGCCAATGAATTACAACAAGCGGTTGAAAAAGCATCGGCTCAAAGCGCAGGTTTGTCTTTAGAGCATTGTAAAGATGTGGTTGAACAAGTTTTACTTCAGCAATTGGCGCGTACGCGTAGCAATGTAGAACGTGGTGTCTCTGTTCTCGGTTCAATTGCGTCGATTTCACCGTTTGTGGGATTGTTCGGTACCGTCTGGGGCATCTTCCATGCGCTTGCTGCCATTGGTCAAACGGGACAAGCAGGTTTGGCTCAAGTGGCAGGGCCAGTGGGCGAAGCGTTGATCATGACAGGTATGGGTTTGGCGGTTGCGATTCCTGCGGTATTGGCTTACAACGCTTGCGTGCGCCTCAATAAGATTTTATTGAACAAACTCCATGATCAAGCCCATAGCTTATTGGTTGTCCAATTACTATCCAATAATGCTGAATCTGTACGATCAGGCAAGCCTTTGGCTGGAGGTCTCTAATGGGCTTTCATCTGGGTGATGATGAACAAGAAGGCATGAGCGAGATCAATCTGATTCCATTGATTGATATTATGCTCGTGCTGATGATCATTTTTCTTGTGACCGCGACGATCGTCAATCCTGCGGTGAAGCTGAATTTGCCAAAAGCAGATGCTCAGGTGATTCCAAATCCACCTGAAGTGGTGACCTTGAGCATCGATGCGCAGGGTGTGATTCACTGGAATCAGGATGTTGTAAATCTGAATGAACTGGCGCAGCGGATGAATGCTGCTGCACATGAATCGACTAAACCATCGTTGCATATACGCACTGATCGTGAAGCAAAATATGACACGCTTGCGCAAGTTCTGGCGCGTGCGAGCCAAGCGGGATTAACAGACTTGGCGTTTGTAAGTGAACCTACACATTAAGGTATTGTTCCTGAATGTATTAACGGCGAATGAAGAAGGGAATCGCCGTTAATACTGCGCCAATGCCAAAGAGCAGCATGGTGTTGGATACGAAGAATGGATAAACCATCAAGGCAAGGCCACAAGCACGAGGTACACTGGCTTTTTGCTTTTTGCCATAGATAAAGAAGCCGATGCCAATACTACTAAAAAACACGCCCCAGAGCAGAGCAGCGGTATTACCCATAGATTTTACTCATTGATCGACTCTTCATAGTCTTAAAAATGGCTTAAGCTATATCATCTGCAAAGTATTGTTTCAGCTTGGATAGTTTTGGTGGAATCATAAAGCTGCAATAGCCCTGTTCAGGATTCTTTTCATAAAAGTTCTGATGATAATCTTCGGCTGGGTAGAACACAGGTGCGGGTGAAACTTCGGTCACCGCTTTGATGCCGTCATGCTTGAGCTGTTCAATCTTTGCCGTTGCCAGTTGTTTTTGTGCGTCATTCTGATAAAAAATCACCGAACGATATTGCGTGCCCATATCATTGCCCTGACGATTCAGCGTGGTTGGATCATGGGTGGCAAAGAAAATATCTAAAATACGTTCAAATGGGATTTTGGCAGGATCAAAATCAATCGCAATCACTTCAGCATGTCCCGTTGCGCCACTACAAATTTGTTCGTAGGTTGGATTAGGATGGGCACCCCCCGCATAACCGCTCGTCACCGCCTGTACGCCACGAACGGCACGAAAGACGGATTCTGTACACCAGAAACATCCGCCACCGACGATGGCGCGTTCTAAAGGATTTTGGCTACTATTTTTGGTTTCAGAATCGGGGCTGGTCATGATCATGTCCTAAAGAGAAATGAATGTCTGTATTGCCGTTGATTATGCAGTTTTTCGATAAGTCACAAAACGAAACTTTACACCAGTTGCGGCATCAATTTGTGCATTTTCTGTGCTGTCTTCTGAGTTAACTGCAACCCATTCGGCTGGAATCTGGGGGTAGTGTGCAGCACCTGCAACATCGAGTTCGACATGGGTAATTTCCAGTCGATCTGCGATGGGCAACGTCAATGCAAACAACTCACCGCCACCAATCACATAAATCGACGACTGGCCACGCGCAATTGCATCTGCTGTCGCGCCTTGAATCAGCGCGTCCAATGTCTGCACAACATGCACACCATCGTGTGCCCAATCGGTTTGCCGCGTCAAAACCCAATGGCTACGATTCGGAAGCAAACGTCCTAAAGAGTCAAACGTCTTGCGTCCCATGACAATGACGCCACCTTGCGTGATTCGCTTAAAATGCTGCAAATCAGCAGGCAAATGCCACGGCAGTTGGTTATCCACACCGATACAGTTTTTTTCGTCCATGGCGACGACATGGACGATTTCGATGGCATTTGCAGTCATGAGT
Organism: Aquirhabdus sp.; assembly: GCA_030150595.1. Lineage (GTDB taxonomy): Bacteria > Pseudomonadota > Gammaproteobacteria > Pseudomonadales > Moraxellaceae > Aquirhabdus. The sequence continues at coordinate 2,764 of JASLFQ010000317.1, read as the reverse complement.
ATCCTTAACTATTGCTTTGAAGTCTTCCCCTTGAAGGGGAAGATTTAGATGGGGATGCTTTTGATTTTACTTTAAAAGCCCCCTTTTTCCACACTTCGCTATCGCTCCGTCTTGCGCTAGGGCGAAGCAGTGCTTCGCTGATCCTAGCTCATTAAACAGCCACAGGTGCTTTAATTGCTGGATGATGCTGATAATTTTCGAGTTCCAAGTCTGCATATTCAAATGCGAAAATATCCGTAATCGCTGGATTGATTTTCAGTTTCGGCAATGGCAATGGTTCACGGCTCAGCTGCAAGGTCGTTTGCTCAAAATGATTGCTATACAAATGACTATCGCCACCTGTCCAGACAAATTCACCAACTTCTAAGCCTGTGACTTGCGCGATAAGGTGTGTGAGTAGTGCATAACTCGCAATATTAAACGGCACACCCAAGAAAATATCCGCGCTACGCTGATAGAGCTGACATGACAATTTGCCATTGGCGACATAGAACTGGAACATCGTATGGCAAGGTGGCAACGCGACTTGCCCTGCTTCAGCAGGATTCCAACCAGAAACGATCAGGCGACGCGAATCAGGGTTGGTTTTGATTTCATTGATCAACCATGAAATTTGATCAAAACCATCTTTTTCATATGTGCCATCAGGTTTTTTGGTTGCGCCAAAGTTGCGCCATTGATGACCATAAACTTCGCCTAAGTCACCTTCAAGACGTCCAAAGCGCGCGCATTGTTCTGCGGTTGCCCATTCATCCCAAATCGACACGCCGTTGTCTTTGAGATATTGAACATTGGTGTCGCCTTTAAGGAACCAAAGTAACTCAACGGCAACCGATTTAAAGTGCACGCGTTTAGTTGTAAGGATTGGAAAACCTTTTTGCAAATCAAAACGCATTTGATAGCCAAACACCGAGCGCGTACCTGTGCCTGTACGGTCTGTTTTATCAACGCCATGCGTTAAAACATGGCGCATCAGGTCGAGGTAGTTGTTCATGCTTGTGTGCCCTCTTGCGTGTTCTTTTTGCTGCCCCAGTCGTAGATGCCACGATGATAGGCATACCACAACATCCAAACGCCTATTGCCAGCATTGGGACGGTTAAAAGTTGTCCTTTACTCATCCAGTCAAACCATAAATGTTGATCAAAATCAGGCTGACGGAAGAATTCGATACCGAAACGTGCTGCGCCATATCCTAGCAGGAAAATCGCAGAAACGGCCATGCGTGGACGCGGTTTTGCCGAGAACCACCACAACAAAAGAAACAGCGCTAACCCTTCAAAGGTCGCTTCATAAAGTTGTGAAGGATGGCGCAAAATATCGCCGCCCGTTGGAAATTTCATGGCGAGGAAGAAGCTTTGATCAATGACTGGACGACCCCAGAGTTCACCATTGATAAAGTTACCAATGCGCCCAAAGAGCAAACCCGTCGGTACACAAGGTGCAATAAAATCAAGCGTCTGGAAGGCTGTTTTGCCATGTTTACGCGCAAAAAAGACCATCGCCAACATCACGCCAATAAATCCGCCGTGGAAGCTCATGCCACCTTGCCAGACTTTAAAGAGTGACAGCGGATCGCTGAACAAAGTGTCTGATTGATAAAACAACATATAGCCAATACGACCGCCGAGAATCACGCCCAATGCGCCATAAAACACTAAATCTGATACATATTCTTCTGTCCAACCGCGTTCCGATTGGCGCGTGCGAAATAGCGCAAGTCCATAAGCACTGGCGAATGCAAGTAAATACATCACACCATACCAATGAATTTTTAGAGGACCCACTGCGAGTGCAATTGGATCGATTTGAGGGTAGGTCAACATGGATAGCTCGTTGTATCTAAATCGAAGTGATGGCATTCTAGCTTATTATTGTCGTTATTGAGCCAAATTCGATCATGTGCATTGTTGTATTAGCGTGGCAGACCGTGCCGAATAAGCCCCTCGTATTATTTGGTAATCGCGATGAGTTTTTTAATCGAGATGCAGCGCCTTTAGCGAATTGGTCGGATGATTTGCCGCTTAGCCCAATCATTGCAGGGCGTGACCTACAGTCTGGTGGAACTTGGCTAGGAATCACGGCATCAGGTCGCTGGGCGATCATTACCAATTATCGTAGAAAAGAAAATCCACCACCCAATGCGATTACGCGAGGTGCGTTGGTCGCTGATTATTTGAATGGTGATAGTGAACCTTTGGCATATCTGCAATCGGTGAATCCAGCTCAGTATGCAGGGTTTAATTTGATTGTGGGAACGCTGACAGATGCTGCCATTCTTGGTAATCGTGGTACGCCAGCACAAACGTTGAGCACAGGTATTCACACCTTAAGTAATGCATTGCTAGACACGGAATGGCCTAAAACGAAGCGGTTATTGCAGGGTTTCCGTGCTTTAGATTTAACTGCGCATGATGATGTGCTCGTCACCAGCGGTTTTGACTTGCTCAATGATGAAACCAAAGCTTCCATAGAGGATTTGCCGAATACAGGCATTGGTATCGAGATGGAAGAAGTCCTGTCGTCGATTCGGATTGATAGCCCGATTTATGGAACGCGCGTTTCGAGTGTTTTAGTGCTGGGCGATGAGGGCTATACGTTTGCGGAGAAGACGTTAAGACCTGTTGAGGGTGGGGTGGTGAGGTTGGTTGGTTCTTTCGATTTGAGTAAATAATGCTGTGAAGTCTTCCCCCTCAGGGGAAGGAGTCAATGTTAGTTCGTTGCCAACTTCTCTGCACGGAGCGGCTACGATGACGCAACTTGAAC
>JASLFQ010000295.1 GCA_030150595.1 Aquirhabdus sp. | reverse complement strand
AAATTTATAAATTTAAAACCCTCTCTTTTTAGGAATCTATACATGTTGAGTGTGTTATTTGCAGTCGCATTTATCAAACTAATTATCTTTTTATCCTGCCGCCAAATCGACATTGTTGATGGTCAAGATGTTTTGCGTTGTAGCCCAAGTTATAGAAAAAACGTATTAATAGGCGTCTACATCTTTCCAATATTTATCGCAATTTTCATCGGTACAATTACTGGTTTTAACAGTAATTATCTTGGTTGGGGCTACTTCGCTTTTTCATTTCCAATAGCAGGTTATTATATTTATCTAACAAAGTATTATTTATCTATTAATGAGATAGGCATAACATGGCGAGAGTTTAACAAAATACATAATATCGCATTTAATGAAATCACCAGCATACATACAAGTATTTTCAAAGAAGAAAAAAAACAAAGTTACTCTAAACTTATTATTCGTGCTTCAAAGAAATTTCCCTTTAAAATTGATTCAAGTGAGATTTTAGGATATAACCAGTCCTCTTCCACTCAGTTTCGGACATTTGACGATGTTGTCATTACTATACTTCGTCATTGCAAACCATTTAACATTAAAGTTTCTGAATTTTATTTCACAAACAGTGACTAAACATGCTCAGGATGAATGTTTTACAAGTCAAAAAATAGCCTTTATAAGTATTAATACAGTTTCCTTAACACTATCTTAACCAAATCCATCGACCACAAAATTCCAATTGGTATAGGATAAAGCTCTCCAATTTCAATAACTCAGGACGTATCGACATGGCATCAGTTCTTTTAGGCGGCAACGAAATCAACCTGATCGGCAACCTCCCAACCCAAGGTTCAGCCGCTCCCGAATTTACTCTAACCACGAAAGACCTCAGCGACGTCACACTTGCAGCATATGCAGGTAAACGTAAAGTATTGAATATCTTCCCAAGCGTCGATACACCAACATGCGCGACGTCTGTACGCAAGTTTAACGAACAAGCAGGTAAAGTGACTAACACTGCGGTCTTGTGCATTTCTGCTGACTTGCCTTTTGCCCAAGCACGTTTTTGTGGTGCTGAAGGGATAAACAACGTCATCAACCTATCTACATTCCGTCACCCTGAATTCATCAGCAACTACGGTCTGACCTTCTCAGCAGGTCCACTCGTCGGTCTAGCTGCACGTGCCGTTGTAGTTTTGGATGAACAAAATAAAGTGCTGCATGCTGAGCTAGTGAAAAATGTCAGCGATGAACCAAACTATGCTGCTGCACTAGCTGTTCTGTAAGGTCTGAATTAATCGTACTAATACAGCCGCAATATAAAAAATCCCTACGATAGAAATGTCATAGGGATTTTTTAGTACTCTTATTTTTACAAAATGCAACAATCGACCCTGCCGTATTGACACGATTTTTATAAGTTCATGATTATGATTCAAACTTGATTTTTAACTTAAAGGTCTAAAATGAACGTTCAGCAGCAGTTTACTGGCTACTCTCCTCGTCCCCAGCAGAAACTAGCACAGCAACTTTCCACCCGTTCTCAAAAACGCCAGCGCATCCAAGACTCACTCCGTGCAAATTCAATGCACTCAGGGCAGTCGACATCATTAAAACAGCTGACCAAAGCGCGATTACACTTTACTGTTGCCGAAGATCAGGCTTTAGTCCTTCGTCGCTTGCTCGTCTCAACGGCAGATCTTCATTTGAAAGAATTACAAATGACACCGATCACCTCGAAGCAGATCGTTAAAATCGCACTCGTGCTCGAGCCAAATGCCATCGATCGAGTCATCCATGCTGTGATTAAAAATATGCAAAGTGCCGAAATCGGCTCAATTATTATGGCGTGATCTAAAATATTTACACTGCCAAAACAACATAACTCGTTTAGTTAGCATAAAAAAATCCCCTACTAGATATTCAATAGGGGATTTTTTCGATTTTACAAAAGGTTTTACTTGCCGCCGAACAATGGTCCTGCGCTTGCACCCATATTACCGCCGCCAGCCAAACCTTTCATGCGTTGAACCATCTTCATCATGCCTGCTGGATTGGCAATCTTTTTCATCATTTTTGCCATTTGCTCATGTTGTTTAAGCAAACGGTTGACGTCTTGGATTTCCATACCGCAACCTGCAGCAATACGGCGCTTGCGACTAGCATTAATGAGATCTGGATCACGGCGCTCTTTAATCGTCATGGATTGAATAATCGATTCCATTTTTTTCATTGCGGCTTCTGGCTTAGCGCTCTGCACATCTTGCTGCATTTTACTGCCGCTCATGCCAGGTAGTTTGTCCAAAAAGCCAGCCATCCCACCCATTGCTTTCATTTGTTCGAACTGCAACATCATATCTTCAAGATTAAACTTACCGCCTTTCTGCAGTTTTTTCGCAACTTTTTCGGCTTTTTCTTTATCAATCTTACGTTCAACTTCTTCAACCAGTGACAACACGTCACCCATACCCAGAATACGCTGTGCAATACGCTCTGGATGGAATGGTTCAAGCGCATCGAGCTTTTCACCCATGCCCAAGAACTTAATTGGCTTACCTGTAATTGCACGGACTGACAACGCCGCACCGCCACGTGCATCACCATCAGTCTTGGTCAGGATCACGCCCGTCAATGGTAATGCATCGTTAAATGCTTTCGCAGTATTCGCAGCATCCTGGCCAGTCATCGAGTCGACGACAAACAGTGTTTCTGTTGGATTGATTGCCGCATGAAGTGCTTTAATCTCATCCATCATCGAGTCATCGATATGCAGACGACCTGCAGTATCGACAATCAAAACATCCGCAAATTGAATCTTAGCTTGCTCAATCGCACGGAGCACAATATCCAGTGGCTTTTCACCACTATGCGATGGAGAAAACAGCGCACCGACATCAGCAGAAACACTACGCAACTGCTCAATCGCAGCTGGACGATAGACGTCAGCAGAAACAGTCATCACTTTCTTTTTCTGACGTTCTTTCAAGAAACGTGCAAGTTTACCTGCAGTCGTGGTTTTCCCCGCACCTTGTAGACCCGCCAGCAAAATCACTACTGGTGGTTTTGCATGTAAATCCAGCGTCTCATTTGCCGAACCCATCATTAAAGTGAGTTGATCAAAAACGATTTTGACGAATGCCTGACCTGGAGAAAGTTGTTTTAAAACTTCTTGACCGAGTGCTTCAGTTTTTACTTTTTCAATAAATTCACGTGTAACAGACAACGCAACGTCAGCTTCAAGCAACGCCATACGTACTTCACGTAGCGTGTCTTTGATATTATCTTCGGTGAGTTGTCCTGAACCTGAAATAGTACGGAGGCTCTGGGTTAAGCGGTCGGTTAACGTATCAAACATGTTCTGTAAGCCTAAAATAACGAATCTGGAAGCGATATAAAACTAACTCAGTCTTAAAGACGACTAGGTCGACGAAGACTTCCCTGTGCAAAATATCTTAATTGGGCTATTTTAGCGTATTCACGCAGTATTAAACAGCATGCTGCGCTACTGCACGTCAAGATTAGCTGAACTCGTAAAAAGAATACAGAATACATCGATAAAACAAGACAAAATAGCGCGCTAGAACACAAATACATGATGCACAAAAAACTAATCCGTTTTTTATCACGAGCACTGCAATTTTGCAGCGATGCACTTTGCTCAGTGTTCGAGTAATATACACTGATCACACTACACAATTTAGCTTACAAGATGAATCAATGGCATGAATAGCCTCAACGTCGCAACCAATATTCCAGCTCATGCAGTGGCGCTGTCTCAAATACAGTTTGTCATACTGATGGTGACGCTTGCGTTATACGTCGGTGTATTCTGGCATTTGCTATTGTATTTATGGAACAAGCAAGCTCCGAGATACGGTGTCAGCTTAGGTTTACTCTGTCTAGGCGCCGCACTGCACGCGTTGCTCTTGTTTCCCAATTTCATTACACCGATTGGCATCGACTTTAATTTATTTAATATTCTGTCATTGACCAGTTGGCTCATGTTGACGCTCACGCTGGTATTCAGTACATACCGACCTGTATTGGCATTGAATATCTTCGCCATTCCTGTCGCGACATTTGGTTTGATTGCGGGTGCTTTATGGCACGCGCCTTATCAGCCGCTATCGCAAATGGGACATGGCTTAGAATGGCATATCGTGCTGTCATTAGCAGCGTATTGCGTGTTGTTTATGGCGGCGACGCAAGCCGTTTTGCTGCATGTACAGAACCGCGAACTGAAACATAAAAGCCTTCATCGCGTTTGGGTTTCAGTTTTGCCGCCACTACAAACGATGGAGTCTTTACTATTTGATCTACTACTGTTGGGATTTGCGTTACTAACCATTGCACTGTTTCTTGGCGCATTGTCAGTGAATAATTTACTGGCGCAGCATTTAGTTCATAAAGCCTTCTTTAGCCTACTCTCTTGGCTCATTTTTGGGGTTCTATTATTCGGACGTTGGCGAATGGGTTGGCGTGGCCAACGTGCCATTAAATTTACCCTATGGGGATTTGGTTTTCTCTTGGTTGGATTTATTGGCAGTAAGTTTGTATTGGAAATTCTATTGGGAATTTCATAACCTAAATTTGAAATGTTTTTGCTTCTAACCCGTCCAGAGCAACTGTTTGAGCCGTCTGAGAATTATTCAAATGCATGATATTTTTGGTATGCCTCAATTTTAAAGATCACTCCCTTTAAGCGAGCTTTGCGACGGACACCTTGCGTCAAAACAAAGCAGTGCTTTGTTTTTCCTCATGCTTACTTTTTCCAAGAAATGAGACTGGAATAGTGAAGCACTGCTTCACCCAGTCGCAAGAAGACCCGCGGTAGGCGAATCCTCCCATTACTAAGTTCAATGATAAGACACCCACGAAGTGGGCCTTTTAATTTTTCGCTCAATATCTAATACTTTTTTAACGAGCAAAAAAAAGGAAAGCCACAGCTTTCCTTTTTATTTCATAAAATCATGCGCGAAATACTATTCGCCCAAAATTCCGATCAATTTTGCTTTCACGTTTGCAATTTCATCCAAACCATTCAGTTTGTCATAGCTCGGTGCATTTTCGCCTGACGCAGCGCGCTGTTGATAAAAACCAACCAACTGTGCAGTTTCTTTATGATAAGACACCAAACGCTTTTTGATTGTTTCCACTTCATCATCTGGACGCAAAACTAAAGGTTCGCCAGTCACATCATCAATCCCTTCAACTTTAGGCGGATTATAAATGATGTGATAGATACGACCTGATGCAGGATGTGAACGACGACCTGACAAACGCTTGATGATTTCTTCATCAGGCACATCAATTTCAATCACATGATCAATCGTCACGCCAGCCACTTCCATCGCTTCTGCTTGCGGAATGGTGCGCGGGAAACCATCAAAAATACAACCATTTGCACAATCAGGCTGGCTAATGCGTTCTTTGACCAGATTAATGATCAAATCATCAGACACGAGGCCACCAGCATCCATTACACTTTTTGCCTGAACACCGAGCGCACTACCTTCACGAATCGCAGCGCGTAAC
>JASLFQ010000288.1 GCA_030150595.1 Aquirhabdus sp. | reverse complement strand
TTTGCCGAACACAGTGTGGCCGAATGGAACGATAAACGGACCTACGCTACGCGCCAGCAGAAAATGGATGGCTATAATGACCTATTCAAGATTGCTAAATTCACTACGGTGTTTGAATATGATGCGGTCAATGTCTATGGTGATGTAGCCGTCGTCCGTACACATCATCACGTAGGTGCCGCTGTGATCGAGAATGGTCAGAAAGTCATTGATCTTAATCGTGAAGTATTCGTATTGCACAAGATCAGAGGAGAATGGAAGATAGTCTTGTATACCTTCAATACTGATCCTGTACAGGGCGAAGGTTGAGTTTTAAACAGGCTAAGTCGCCATTGAAATAAGTGTCATAGAAAACAAAAAAGCCTATTCAGTATAGGTTTTTTTGTGCTTCTTCGGATCGGATATGGCGATAGCACTAACTTAAATCTGAGAACCAAGTTCTTCACGGTATTGGCTTGGTGTTTTGTTGAGCCAACGCCTGAAGGCGCGTGTAAAATTTGCACGGCCTTGATAACCTAAACGCAGTGCAATTTCATCAATACTTAATTCTGGTTTTTCGAGCAATTGCTGCGCATCATGCAAACGAACAGAATCGAGTAATGTCGAGTAGCTGGTTTTATGATCAGCTAATTTACGCTTTAATGTGCGTTCAGAAACATGAAGTTGATCAGCAAGGACTGTTAGGCTGGGATAAAAGCCATTTTGACAAACTAGTAATGTTCTAACTCGATCTGGCCAATTATTGACGATCCCAAGTCGAATTAACTCGGATTCTCCTTGTTTAATCGCTAATTTTAGTATGTCTGGATTGGCTGTAGGAATGTGTTGATCCAATAAGTGGCTTGGAAAGTGAATTTGATTGGCAAAGTGATTAAAGTGGAGATCAGGTAGTCGATTTTTATACTGAGAAAAATAGGCAGGTTCAGGATAGTCGAAGTACAAATGTATACGCTCATTGCGCTGAGGCTGATAATCATCAAGGTGAAGTGCCCGAAAAATTTCAGATATTCGAATCATGAAGTTTTCAAGTAGAAACGCACGGCAGTGAAGCACAGGCAAGTCATCCATGACCGTAACGACAGCCATATCGCCGACGATTTTGAAATCCAATGTGAAGAATGGGAATTGAATGGGGAGAAAGCGGCTGCCTAATTTGATTGCATCCCGTAGTGTTGCGCAGCTCATCAAGGCATAACCTAAGAGACCTGTTTTAGTGAGATTTCTGCGTAGTCCTATTTCAATCGACAGGCTGGGTTCTTGGGTTAGATTGACTAAGTTGAAAATCATATTCATTTGCTGCCATGCGGCGATGCGGGCATTTTTTTGATACAAATCATCGGCAGCCAAGTTTGTATGAGCCAACAGTTGCTCTGCTGTGATTTTGCGGCTTTCGGCTAGTCCAAGCATGTAGATAGCATAGGTTGCCGGTAAAGTCGCTCTCCTTAATCTGTCTAGTTGTTCTTCTATATCGATCATTTTGATGGATACCATCGTTCATAAGCGAGATATCGTTTGAGTATTATGGTTTTCTCTTTGGTGGTCAATGTTTAACCATATCAATTTGTGCTCATTCCTGCATTAGATTGTAAATTTGTCATTATTTTCAATTTGTACTTTGCTAGTCTATTAGGCACCCTGTAAGGTGAGTACTTAGTTATCGAAGTTTTAGAGTATCGAGATAAGCTATAGTTCATTCAAACAGTCATCGCTTAAGAAAAGGAACCATCATGTTAGGGCGTATCGTAATTGCTATTGGGCTGCTGATTCTGCTGAATAGTTACGTCGCATCGCGCATTATTGCTCGCTGGCCTTGGGCAGGGCATCATTTGGTGATTGCATCCTTACTATTCTTCGGTTTTTTTATCTTGCAGTTGGTGGGCCCTTTTGGCGATCACATCCTCTTTCCGCGATTAAAAAAAGAATACGACGCGACGATACTTGTGCTTACTTTAGATTGGGCATCTTATGCCGCGTTTGGTGTCATGTCGGTTCTGGTGTTTTATAGTTTGGTGACTGACATTGGCAGCATTGCATGGAAGTGGATTGCCATGCCGTCTGATCCTGTTGATTTTGATCGACGTGCACTCTTGGGTTTGGGTGCGGCAACTGTGCTCACGACAATTTTTGGTATACGACAGGCCAATGCAGGCCCAGCGGTGCGGAAAGTAGAAATCTCGCTGCGAAATCTTCCTGCGAGCTTTGATGGTTTCAAGATCGTACAGATTTCTGATTTGCACGTGGGGCCAACCATTGGCCTCGAATACACTCAAAATGTCGTCAATATTGCCAAGTCTTTGAATGCAGATTTAATTGCACTTACGGGTGATTTTGTCGATGGTACGGTCGAAGATCTGGTCGCTGATTTAGCACCGATTGCTCAACTAAAGGCACCGCACGGCGTATTTTTTGTCACGGGCAACCATGAGTATTATTGGAATGCTTCGGCATGGATGGCAGAGTTCACCAAGTTGGGTGCAACCGTTTTGGCGAATGAACATCAGATCATTACCCGTGATAGTGGTTCAATTATCTTGGCAGGCGTGACGGATTATTCAACGAGAGAACGTGGGGGAGCGCAAGCCTCGGATCCTCAGAAAGCGCTTGAAGGCGCACCTGCTGAATTAACGAAGATTTTATTGGCACATCAACCCGCTAGTTATGAAATGGCGCATGCCGCGGGTTTTGATTTACAACTGTCGGGTCATACTCATGCAGGACAGTATTTCCCATTTAGTCTACTCATTCGATTCTTTCAGAAGTTCTACAAAGGACTCAATCGATATGAAAGCATGTGGATTTATGTGAATAGTGGAACAGGTTATTGGGGGCCGCCGCTCCGAACAGGTGTTCCTTCTGAAATTACCTTGATTACGTTGCGACCCGAAGTGGCGTGATCGACAGAACTTAAAGCTGTACAGATTTTCCTTGTCCACGACCTGCCAGCTTGGCCGCATAGAGCATACGATCTGCTGCTAAAACTAACTCGGCAGCTTTGTATTCTTGGGATGGAATAATCGACGCAGCGCCGAGACTGATCGTGACGATGCCACCCGAAACTTCAGTTTTTTCATGAGTAATTGCAAGCGTCGTCACTGCATTTTGCAATAATTGCATAATGGTATTTGCGCCTTCAAGTGGCGTTTCAGGCATCAAACAAACGAATTCTTCGCCGCCATATCGCGCCACCAAGTCGTGTGAACGGGTGATACTGTTTTTTAAGCTCAATGCCACTTGTTGAAGACATATATCTCCAGCCTGATGACCATAGGTATCATTGAATCGTTTGAAGAAATCAATATCAATCAGAATCAACGATAGCGGTTTATTGGCACGTGCACAGCGTCGCCATTCTGCCGCCAGCGTAGTATCAAATTGACGGCGATTGGCGATGCCTGTCAGACCATCTATTAGCGCTAACGCGCGCAGTTTATCGGTCTGTTGCTTCAATGTGATATGTGTCTTTACACGTGCGCGGATGACATTTGGACTCGTTGATCGCGAAATGAAGTCCACTGCACCGACGGATAAACCCTCCTCTTCTTCCTCTGAGCTATTCTTTGCCGTCACGAAAATAATCGGAATATCACGTGTGAGAGGATCAGCTTTGAGCTGGCGACAAACTTCATAGCCGTCCATTTCAGGCATCACCACGTCAAGCAGAATCAGGTCTGGCTGCTGTTTTTGGCAAAATGCTAAGGCTTCAGTGCCACTGCTTGCAATAAAGACTTCATGATCCGTAGAGAAGATCTGATGCAATAGGTGAAGGTTGATTGGTTGGTCATCGACAATCAACAATCGCGGCATGAAGTGCGTCTGAATTTCACGAATATGGTCGGACGATGTCATGTTAGCCGTCCTTGAGTATGTCACGCAGATCTCGCGTTTTTTCTAAAGCCATTGGAAAGTCCAGTT